>JAKSBL010000017.1 GCA_022361115.1 Spirochaetota bacterium
CATCATTATAACAAACAAAAAACTCAGTCTTAAAACCTAAAGTATGATCTGGCCAGGGCTTAAAAGACATATTATAAATAAATCTGTTTTTTACTTTAAAAGAATCCAGCATAAAAGTTCGTTTATGTTGAATTTCATCATCTTTATCATACACATAAACACCAGTATATGTTGTATTATTCACATCCTTTACAATAGTACTATCAATATCTAAAAAATCCAGATGAAAATTAGTGGATAACTTAATTGAATGATTTACTCGATTAGTAGAAAAACTTTTGGAAAAACTGATCCCTATATTACTTCCGAAAATATTTTCATATAACTCAGCTTGTTTTTTAGAAGACGTAAAAAGATCTTCATATAATATATAGGTATAATCAAATTTAAAATAGGGTTCTATGGTTGCATCAATTTTTTCTATAGGAACAGAAAAAACAAAATCAGTATCAAGAGCATGTTTTTGGCTAATATTACCGATGAAATCATCTTCACTTCTGGTTTGTTCATGGTCTTTTTCATACTTGTATTCATAGGCAAAATTAGGTTTAAATCTAATCCCATTTTTTAAAGGTATTTCGAGCTTGGTCCCCCCCCTGGATTAAAAGAAGTAATAGGAGTTTTTCCATAATTATCTGAATCCTCATCACCTGAGATTGAATCATCAGCAGGGTCTGCTGTTAAGAGGTTATTATTATTAAATTTGAAAGATGGAGAAATTACCATACCATTATCTGGTATTTTATAAGATAAACTCATTTTTGAATTTGAATTAATATAAAGATCTTTATTCCATTGTTGCGTCTCTGTCTCTCCAATGATACCGACTCTACTGGGAGGAGCATATACATAATAAGCACTGACAGAACTACTTAAACCTGTAGAAATCTCAAAAGACAAATCAGGAATTCCAAAGAATTCTGGATCTTTGTATAATAACTCGCCATAAATATTTTCTTTGGGGATATAATCAAACTTAAATTTAAAATACTTACGAAACCCTGCCAAATTATAAACACGAATCTGAAATTTTGGCTGTATACCACTAGAATTGGAATATTTTGCCAAAGGTATAACCATTAAAGGCCATTTTTCAACAAGATGGATGACAATATAAGCTTTATCATCAACAATTGTCTCAGTTATTTCAACTGCTTCAATAATATCATCCATGCCAATCAGTTTTTTAGTGATCCTTTCTTTGACTGCTTCATTCCAGAGACCACCAACCTGTAAGTCTAGTTTCTTGTCAAGATACTTGCGATTAGTAAACTTCAGATTTTCATATTCTATCGATCCAATCGTATAATCTTGAGAATAAAGAAAAGAACTACAGATGATAAAAACTATTAAATAGATTATTTTTTTGTTCAACATGGTAACTGACTAAAATACCTCATCGGAGTTGGATTTTCATTTCGTTAATATCACTAATTTCAGTAAAATCATTAATCAAATCCTCTTGGAAAAATGACTTCCGGTCTTGATAGGATATATTTTTAATGATAAATGAAAAAGCTACAGTTTGATCATTTTGATTTAGTGATTTAAATAATGCATTCTTCGGTATATTCACATTATCATCATTTTTAATGTATTTAATTGTATCAAGAACAATAGGATCAAAAAACTGACTTTCACTTTTTGCATATACAATTTCCTGATTTTCATTTAAATAAATATCATACTTTGAAGAAGCATTTGTTAATTCAATATAGTATCGGTCATTAACGATGTTAAAATTCATTAATTGCATATCTTTTGTATATGGTATTTTCCCCAAAAGAAAGTAACCAATATCATTGGGATTAAAGTTAATTCCTAATAATGATGCTAAATCTACTTCTTCTACATTGAGTTTAATATATTGATTATTAGTATAATTCACTAAAAGGATATCATTTTTAGAAAACAAAATATCAATTATGGGATAGTTTAAAAAAGAAATCCTGAAAGTCGTTTCTTGCGTCGCAAAATTGCCCTGAGACTCAAAATTAACATAGCCAGGAGGAATATCTTTAACACCAGTAATTTTCAGAGCACCATTAATATAAAAATTCTCAACTTTTTGAGCCTCATTAATGAGGTTTTTAAATAATATGTTCCCGGTAATTTCTTTATCTTTTTCAGGAATCGTTTTACAAGAAACCAGTATTAATAAGCTGAAAAACAACAATATGAATTTTCTCAATTAAATCTCCTTAAGTAATGAAGTTGATTCACTTCTTGATATGTATCTAAACTTTACCAGATAATATTATTTTTAATAGAAGTTTTACAAATTACAATAATATTTATTTTAAATTGTTTATTGCTCTTATTAATCGGCTATACCTTAACACAAAATATCTTTTTAGACAATCAATTTAAGGTAATCAATTTTGTTTTTTTGTAAAAATATTTTTAAACAGTAAGGATTGTTGTATAATAGTCACTACTATAAATTGATAGCATATGTTTTTAAGGAGCATCTATAAATGTTAAAAAAAGTAACTGTTTTTGTTATTATCACCTTAATATTAACGGGTTGTTATACTCAAAAAATTTCATTAAATAATGATAAAAAAAGCGGAACTATGGTAATAGAATACCAGATGGATGATGATCAGTTCCAAGTTTTATCAATGGCATTAGGAAGTATGCAAACTGATTTTAGTCAAGCTACTATGGATCCTATTATTTTAACGGATAGTGATTTGTTCAAAGAATCATTTCCGCTGAACGAAAATTTTAAACTAAAAGAAGTTAACATTCAGACAGAAAAAGGATATTCTGGTAAAATTGTTATTCAATTTAATGACTTTGAAGAAGCATTAAAATTAATTCCTCAAAATTCAATACCACTCAATATAAAAAAAGAAAACCAACACTACCAATTATCTCAAACTATTGATATGAGACAATTGGATCCAGATGGTTATTTAAAAGAGTTTATTAATCAGCAAAAAGAATTTGATGAAGCCATTTATGCGAAACTGGTAAACAGCAGTTTTGACTTTGAATTAAAAACAAGCCATTCAATATTGGAAGCAAAAGGTGTAAAACTGCTTAACAAAAGGCAAGCTATCTACTCTTTTCAAATAAAAGACATGTTAAGCCAAGAAGATCCGCTTGTATTTTCTTTACGATTCTAATCCATTTTCTTAACACTAAGGATTAGAAGGTTCTTCTTTTTCCCTGTCTTTTACAGTCAGTTGCAGAATATTGGGTTTTATTGAAATGATTTTTATGTTTTCATCAGCTAAAACTGCATTTACAGGATAATCATATTGACCTGGATAAATAATATTAGCACAATCCACACTTAAAACAATATCCTCTCGTTGCAGGGTTGCCATTCTGTTCTTTGGGCCCTGCAATCTGACTGTAACAGGTAAATTGGTGATTTCGACTTGAAACTGCTTGTTTAAATTATTGGTAATAATCCGTCTAAATGTCCAGGTATGAAAAGCAGATTCGACTCTAATATCAAATGAAACCTCAATCTTATCTGTTCCAATAATATTAACAGTCTTTGAGGGAGAGACCAAACCAACGTACCGAATAAAAGAGTTGCTTTCACCTTCTACATTGATCTGTTCTGTTTTAATATGCATACTTTTATTGGCTAAAAGTCGTTTTGGTCCTTTTATCCTGATTTCCTTCGGGTTAGTAATGATTTGTTTAATTTCATATCCTGCCTGCAGATCTCCAATATAATCAACTTGAACTGGAATTAATCTTTCATCTTGCTCTTCTATATTTATGTATAAAGTATCTGGAATGACCTTGATACTGGAAAAAAAGGAATTTAAAGATTTTGGAACATCCCATTTAAAACCAACTTTATAAGTATCGACAGTATTAATATCAGATAGGTCTAATCGAACATTAAAATCTGTTTCAGTTAATTTGTCTAAAATATTTTGTTTATCCCTAACAATTACCCGTAATGCATCTGGGATTTCATTTGATATAATGTAATAATCCTTCAAACCTTCGATTTGGTAATTTAGTGAAAATGTTCTTTCGCTCCTTTGTGAAAAACCAATGAGTAAATAAGTTACAATTGCCAGAAAAAAACAGATTATTTTAATATTGAAATCTTTACTGATGGTATCTTTGATACGGTCAAAAAACTTAATATCTAGATTTTTGGAATCCTGGCCACTGATCTTTTTCTTGTTACCTTTAATCTTCCATTTCATTAGTCAGTTCCTCTGTTGCTTCTTCATAACCTAACAATCCAATCAATTCTTTTGTCAGAATCTCTACTGAATAATTTGTATATAATTTCCCATCATAAGCAATACTGATTCTTCCGGTCTCTTCAGAAACAATGATGATAACAGCATCTGATTCCTCAGCCATGCCCAGAGCTGCCCGATGTCTTGTACCAAATTCTTGACTAATAGTTGTTGAATCACTTAAAGGCAAAAAACAACCTGCAGCTATGATCTGATCATTTCTTACCACTACTGCTCCATCATGCAGGGCAGTTTTATTGTGAAAAATAGTCAAAAGCAAAGGAGTTGAAATACGGGAATTGATGACTGTACCGCTCTCAATAATATTTTTTAAGCCAACTTTTCTTTCAAAAACAATTAATGCTCCAACTTTAAGAATTTGAAAATTTTCTACAGCATTAATAATTTCAGTCAAATCACGTGGATCTTTCTTAATTAAACTATTTACCCAATTGGATTGACCTAGTTTTGTTAAAACTCTTCTCAGTTCCGGTTGAAATAAGATAATTATAGCAATAACAATTACACTGGCAATCTGGTCTAATAACCAGGAAAAAGTTTCTAAACGACCAATACGAGATAGAATATAGAGAAGAACAAAAAAGAACACCCCTTTTATTACTTGAACAGCCTTGGTTTGTGCAAGTATTTGATAAAATTTATAAAAAATATAGGATATAATGAGAATATCAATAATAGCAAAAATAAGATTATCAATTATATTGAAACTGAACCATTCCATACGCTACTCAAAGTATTAATCCGAAAAGGGATTTTAATTTAATAATTTCAGATATGATTAGAAGCTGAAAAAATGTATTTTTTTAAATGATAAATTTTAATTTTATCCTTCTTTAATTAATCGGTAAATAAATCCATATCATAAAAAATGAAATCACTTTTTCTTTAGAGGAGTTTACAAAAATAACCATCTTTATAGTAAATCTTGATTGAAAGCATTTTACAATAGATTTTGCCAGAACCTCTTTATTATAATTATAATACATAATGAGATTATGTGACAAAAAAAGATCTAATTATTCTTTATTCCGGACTAAAAAACATTGAAAACTAAATCCTTTTGGTTGAACATCTTTAACGTGTGGCA
Source organism: Spirochaetota bacterium (assembly GCA_022361115.1). Taxonomy (GTDB): domain Bacteria; phylum Spirochaetota; class GWE2-31-10; order GWE2-31-10; family GWE2-31-10; genus JAKSBL01. Next base: position 5,335 of record JAKSBL010000017.1, read on the forward strand.
ATCAATTCATTCTAATAAACATAGGGAAGACTTTTTTCTTCTGCCTTATTTAGGGTTTCATTGATGTTCCGCATGACCTCAATTTGTTCAGCACTGTGAAGCCGTATGATGCTTGCTCCATTGATAATTGCTATCGTATTAGCAGCAATTGAAGAGATTTGTGTTTTCTTCATTCTCCCTTTTAAGGCATCACCCAAAAAGCTTTGTTTAGATAAACCAACCAGGATAGGATAGTTTAGGTGTTTAAAACTGGAAAGTTGTTTTAATATTAAAAAGTTATCGCGGTCACTTCGACCAAAACCAATACCTGGATCAATGATTATTTTATCTTTTTGAATTCCATTGCCTGCAGCATAAAATACATTTGATTGGATTTCTCTAATTACATCAGAAATCGAATTGAGTGGTTTTGGATTTTTGTTTAGTGTAGGATTATACATTAATACAACCGGGCACTGATATTGAGACACAAGATTTATCAATTCCGGATTATACTTTAAAGGAATCACTTCATTGATCAGGTTAACTCCTGCTCCTAAAGACTCTTTGGCCACCTGAAACCGAGAAGTATCAATAGAAAGAATAATCTGGGGAAAATTGTTTTTTATTTTATGAATGAGAGGAATCAGTTTATCAATTTCCTCTTTTTCATCAATTTTATCATAATTATATCTGGATAGTTTTTCACCACACAAATCTAAAATATCAGCACCGGCTTCTATTAAACTCTCTGCCTTTTTTAAAATCATCTTATCAGAAAGGATTGAGCCAAATAAATGTTTATGAAAATCCAGCACTCCCATAATATAGGTATGATGATTAAAATCAAAAGTTTTAGTACCAATTTGCATAACACCTGATTTGTTTTCCAGGCACTTTTCCATTTCTCTAGCAATCATCTCCAGACCATATTGTTGAGAAGCAAGTTTTTTGGCTAAAAATAGAAGATTTTTTTTAGATGCAGAAACAATAACATCAGTTGTTCTTTCTGTGTAGGAGTAGGCATCTTTTGAGATGGCCGCTTCACCGCCTATTTTATTGATTTGCTTTTTGATTAAATTGGCAGCTCTGGTATCGATTTGTTCTAATTTAATATGCATAAAATGCATGTTCTGGACTAAGAGAGGGTGAGCTCGTTTATCAACATCAATATTCGACAATTCTTTTCTAATGTCAAATTCATTCTCTAAATTAAGCACGTGAGCATTATGGATCTGGTAGTTAGTTGTCACGGTTAACTCCTCTATAAGAACTATATAGACAACATTATCGGAGTTTGTCAAGAATAATATTTATTTTTTCCTACTTTTTCATATAAAAAAAAAAGAATTTTACTCTAACCAGGTTTTATGATATAATATTTGGTTATTTTATACAAATTATCAATAATTGCTCTATAAATTATATAAAAAAATTAATCATACTTCAAACTTAGTTTTTTACTGCTCACTTATAAAAAGGACCCAATTAAGGAAGACAGCATGGTAACAATTACCAATTTAAGTAAATCTTTTGCCGATCAAATACTCTTTGAAAATTGTGATTTTCAAATCAACAAAGGAGAAAAAGTTGGTCTGGTTGGTAGAAATGGATATGGTAAAACAACTCTCTTAAAGATACTCATCCGACAGGAAGAAGCAGATAGCGGAAGTATTAACCTCCCAAAAAATTACAAGTTAGGTTATTTAGAGCAGCATTTAAATTTTCAACAAACTTCGGTAATTCAAGAAGCAATGACAAAATTTGAAAATAAAGGTGAAGATATTCAGTGGTATGCTGAAAAAATCCTATTTGGCTTAGGTTTCTCTTCCGAAGAACTTTCAATGGATCCTAAAAACCTAAGTGGAGGGTTCCAAGTTCGACTCAATCTAGCCAAAACCTTATTTTCTCAACCAGATTTATTATTATTAGATGAACCGACTAACTATCTGGACATTACCTCTATCCGCTGGTTAATCAGTTTTTTAAAAAACTGGACTGGCGAATTGCTCATGATTACTCATGATCGTTATTTTATGGATGAAGTTACGACTCATACCATGATCATTCATCGTCATAAAATGAAAAAAATATCTGGATCTACGACTAAACTTTATGAACAAATCGCTGCTGAAGAAGAAAATTATGAAAAGCAACGTTTAAATGAGCAACGAAAAAACCAGGATATTGAAAAATTTATCAATCGTTTTCGGGCAAAAGCCACATTAGCAACAATGGTACAATCCAGGATTAAAATGTTAAAACGCAAAGAAAATCATCAAAAACTAAAACATATTAAAAACTTAAGCTTTGCTTTTCCCTATACTCCGATCAAAACCAGTGTAGTCAGACAGGTAGAAAATCTTTCCTTTTCATATGACAATCTCTCACTTTTATTTTCTCAACTCTCTTTTTCTATAAATAACCAGGATCGGATTGCAGTTATTGGACCGAATGGAAAGGGCAAAACAACACTATTGAGATTATTACATGAAGAGTTAACACCAAAAACCGGCAACATCATTAGTCATCATTTAACCCGTGTTGGTTATTATGCTCAAACAAATCGATTATCACTCCACCCGGAAAATACCATTATTGAAGAAATTCAAAGCTCAAATCCAGAAAAAACTTCTGTAGAAATCAGGAATGTTTGCGGTACTCTTCTGTTTAGTGAAGATCAAGCATTAAAAAAAATTAAAGTATTATCCGGCGGCGAAAAAGCCAGAGTTAATTTGGGTAAGATTTTAACTCAACCAGTCAATCTCCTTTTATTAGATGAGCCAACCAACCATCTAGATATGGATAGTTGTGACAGCCTGTTAACTGCTATTGATAATTTTGAAGGAGCAGTTGTCATGGTAACCCATGATGAGATGTTTCTCCATGCTCTAGCAGAAAGGTTAATCATTTTTGACAATGACCAGGTAACTGTTTTTGAAGGGACTTATCAGGAATTCTTAAATAAAGTTGGCTGGAAATCGGAAATCAACCAGCAGCAAGATGAAAATTCTACAGAAATACAGTCTATTAATCGAAAGGAATTGAGAAAGCAAAAAACTGAAATCATCAACCTGAGAAATCAAACCATAAAACCATTAGAAAAAAAAATTGAACAATTAACAAAACAAATCGAAAAAGATGAGCAATCCTATACAAACTATGAACAACAACTTATCTCTGCATCTGAAAATAATCAAGGAGATAAGATCCAACAACTATCCAGATTAATTCATGAAAAAGAACAAAATATCGAAAATAACTATCATACCCTGGAACTCATAATGGAAGAACATGACACTAAAAAAAGACAATTTGATGAACAATTACAAGAGCTCGAAAACAAAAACTAATTGCGATTGATTTTCAAGTGACAAAAAATCTTTTTTTCATTATAATAGAGATGTTCGTATAAATAATCATATTTTAAATAACTCTTAGTTGAAAATGCCGGACAATTGATATTTTTACAAACACCAAAGAGTAATTTATAGTTTTGAAAGTACCTTTAATATTTTTTATGTCAGCTCAAAATACAACTGAAGATTTGTTTTATTACCTTTATTATCTTGATTTACGAAAACGACTTATACCGCGCCAAAAATACTTAATTGGTAGAGATAGTCATTGTGATATCATTTTACCCGATAAAGCAGTTTCACGCCAACATGCATTAATATTCTGGAAAAATCAGCAATTTATGATAAAGGATTTAGATAGCCTCAATAAGGTCATTATCGACAGTCAAGCTTACAAAGAAAAAGTATTATTTGACAAGGATAAGATAAAACTCGGAAATCTTTTTTTAGAATTCAGAATCAAAGAAAAAAAAATCACTGATACAGATTCAATAAGCAGTACTTTAATAATGGAAAATAAATTAGCCAAGATACTGAATCAGGTAAAAGATGAACAAATCATCAATAAACTCTTTGATTTAAAAGAATATATTAATAAAAGTAAGTCACGGCTTTACGAACAGGTTATTAAAGATGAATTAACTGGATTATATAATCGGAGATATTTTGATGAAATGATTGTCAAAGAGTCTGATCGAGCCCACCGCTACCAGAGAGAATTAGTTTTGATCATGATTGATATAGATCATTTTAAGAAATTTAACGATACCCATGGTCATCAAAAAGGAGATGAGGTATTACAAACTGTAGCAAATATCATTTCAGAAAACATTCGCAAAAATGATATGGCTGCCCGATATGGGGGAGAAGAGATGTCGATCATTATGCCGGAAACTAATATTGAACAGGGTAAAACAGCTGCAGAAAAAATTAGAGTCAAAGTTATGGAAGAATCATTATCTAGAACCGGTTTGCAAGTGACTATCAGTTTGGGAGTAGCCCATTACAGCCAGACAACTGCCAACTCCCATAATCTGATAAAAACTGCGGATCATGCCCTTTATCAAGCCAAAAATAATGGCAGAAACTGTACAGTCTATCAAGTCTAGGATTATTTATGTTTACACAACTTTCTTCATCAGAAAAAAAACTTTATTTCTTTTTACTTATTAATTTTGTTATTTTCGGAGCTAGTTCAGTTATAAAAGGAGCTGTCATACCAGAAGTCATCAAAGAGTACCAGTGGGATTACATTCAAACCAGCCTCCTCTTTTCAGCTGGATCACTATCCTTTTTAATTACCTCCTTTTTAACAGGTTTTATTGTTAATAAAGTCGGGCCAAAAATCACATTGATTGGAGGTCTTTTTTGCCAAACCCTGGGCTTAGCTTTTTTTGGAATAACCTCCAGTCTGATTTTAGCAATTTTCATGATGGTATTGATCAGCATAGGTCACGGAGCTTCAGAAGTGATTTCTAATCTTTCAGTAGTAAGAATTGAGAAAAATGGAGAAAGCCGCTTAATGAACTTAATGCATTCTTTTTTCTCTCTTGGAGCCATTGCTGGTCCATTTATTTGTGGCTTTTTTCTTTTATTTAATTTACATTGGCGAATTATTTATCTTATCCTTACGGTTTTTTCTTTAGCTGTTTTTATTTTGTTTTCTTTTGCTTCATTTCAATCAGTTCATCAAATCAACATAATGAAAAAAAAATTTCAATTTCGAAATCTTCACATATTACTGATTTTATTCTTTATTATCCTGTTTTATGTAAGTAGTGAGATGGGAATTTCCAGCTGGATCAGTGAATATTTAATTAAAACTAAAGGTTCATCATCAACATTGGGAGCATATACCATTAGTCTTTTTTGGTTGGGTTTATTTTTAGGCAGAAGCCTGACTTCAGTTTTATACAAAGGGACAAAATCAAAACATATTCTTTTATTATTTTCTCTGTCAGGATTGTTATTCATTTTTCCTATCCCATTTATCCAGCAAAAATGGATTTCATTGTTATTGCTGTTATTACTAGGATTTAGCTTTTCAATTATTTATCCAATCGTAATGACCATTGCAGGAACGATATTTCAAAAAGACAGTAGTTCAGCTGTAGGTATCATTGCCAGTGGAGGTGGATTGGGGTGTTTTGCTTATCCAATACTTTTTGGATATATATCAGAAAAATCAGGAATCAACAAAGGTTTTTACCTTTTTATAGCATTAACTCTAGCTTATTTTTTACTCTCTCTTTTATTATTATTTTTTAAATCAGAACAAAAAGAATAACTTTCATAATTATTTCTTTAATTGTCTTTCATATTCTCTAATTTCTTTCTTTTTATTTTGCTCTAATTTGTATTTATTTTTATACTTCAGAATTTTTTTAACAGACTCTTCGATTCTTTCTTGTGTGAGAGTTCCATCCTTCACATACCCATAAATAATTTCAGTAATTTTTTGCGTGTTAATAAATTTACTGCAAATTATCAAATCATTCCCTGCTTCAATGGATTTTAATACTATTTCCTCCAGTTCATAATTATTAGTTAAAGCTGCCATATTAATATCATCAGTAATGATTAGTCCTTTGTATCCTAGATCATTCATTAGCATACCTGTGACTACTTTTTTGGAAAGAGTCGCAGGATATTGATTATCCCAATTTTCATTAAAGAGATGGCCAATCATTACTGAAGCTGTTTTATTTTTTAACTTCAAAAATGGTTCTAGTTCTAACTCTAGATAAGTTTCTGTTACATTAGTAAATCCTTTATGAGAATCTACAGTTGAACTTCCGTGTCCGGGAAAATGTTTTAAACAAGATAAAATTCCCAATTTTTCCTGCAGGTTGATAAAAATTTCAGCATGTTTCACAACAATATCTGGATCAGAAGAATAGCTCCGCTTTAGTTTTGATATAACAGGATTATTAAAATTGGTATCCACATCTACACAGGGAGCAAAATTGAAATTTAATCCGACCTCTTTCAATTCATTTGCCAATTCTTCATAAACTTTTTTAGTAAATTTCAGATCATCTATTTCACCCAGGTCAAAAGGAGAAAAATCAAAAACTCTAAAACCATGCCGTGCTTTTAATCGTCTGACATATTCACCTTCCTCATCTACACAAAAAAAAAGTGGAACATGTTGATTAGACATTTTGATTTCCAGCAAGAAATCCTTTAATTGCTCTTTAGAAACAACATTGCTATTAGATAAAATTAATCCTCCAACTTTTAAATCATCAATAAAAATTTTTAACATTGCAGAACTGTCTAAAGAATCACCATCAAAGGTAGTAATGATCATCTGTCCGATCATCTCTTTTAAATACTCATCCTCTGTCTTTCCCTTTTTTTTAATTTTTGCTGCAGAATGAATAAAAAATGATACTATAAATAACAAAATGATTAAAACTGCAATTTTTTTTACTTTCATATTCAACATCCATTGTTTTATTTTAAAAAGGCTATATTATTAAATAATAAACCATAATATAAAAAAAAGCCATCATAAGATTTATTTTTCATAATTTTATGAAGTGTTGCATGTATAAAGATTGCTAAAAGCAACCTTAGTTTGTTTTCAGAAAAAAGCAGGAACGGTTTCTTAGGTTTGCTTTTGCTTGTTCAAAACAAACCAGCAAATGTGAGCTTTATCGAGCATATTGTAAGAGCCTCATATTTGATTCATTTATTGGGAAGTAAAGTAGCTTTTTAAATCTTAATGGATTATAATTAATAAAAAGTAAAATCACCTAAGGGGAAACACATGAATTTTAAAAAGTTTAATTTTTGTTTACTGATCATTATTTTATTACTCAATGGACTCTTGCTCTATTCTGTTAATATTGACAACTTTCTCATAAAGAAATTAAATAAATCAGAAAAATCAGCTGCTCTTTCAAAAAAAGGGGTAAATCTTTACTTAAAGATGTCCAAAGAAAAAAATTATGAAGCAGTGGATACGGTGAGAGAGTTTTTTCTCCTGGCTCTCTGGTTAGATATCAACAACATTGAAGCAATCGAATTTTTAAAAAAAACCAATGAGTTTAAAATTTATAATTTTAGGAAGCATTATAAATCAGCAGATCTTTATTATCAAAAATTACAAAATATGAAAGAAGACCACCCTAGCAGAGAACAAACCATGTTTAATGCCTGTTTCTATTTACAGGAAGCCTTACATATTGATTCTGAAACACAATTGATTCAAGAATTGAGAAAAGAACTACAACCAACATTAAGGTATTTACAAAACGAATATTTAAAAACAGGTAATAAATTAAAAAAAGATATTAAAAAGCTTTCTGATAATAGCGAAAAAATTAAAAAGGTTTTTGAAGGTTATCGAAATTACGGAAAAGCCCTTCTCTTAGAACCAGAGAATAAATCAGCGAAAAGAGAAAAACAATACTTTGAAGAAGAATTAGTTGTATTAATGGATATTCTTTATGATGAAACAGTCACATTAATTGACAACGAAGAATTTGACCGGGTAAATCAGAATATCAATGAATTAAACAGTTATAGTAAAAGAGCTGACAATATATATAAAAGCAAAATCCAAAAAGTGAACTATTTAAAATTAGTCAAAGAAGCAAAAATCTATTTTGATAAAAAAAATCTCAATTTAGCTAAAAAACGCATTCGCAGTGCTATGGCAATTGAAAAAAGTGAAGAGGCAATCACTTTAAAAAAAGAAATTGATAAAATCATCGCTCAAAATACAGCATACATTCAAGCCAGACAAACAGCTATTGCTAACGCCCAAGAGTTTAATAAAACTATTGAACAAATTGATGAACTGATAGTTATGGAAGAATATATCCTTGCTCAAAGTCAGGTCAAAAGCCTGCTGGAAACAGTAAAACAAAAAAGCTATCGGCAAGAATTAAGTAATTACCTGACTAATATCAATAACATAATAAATCAAAAACTACCTCCACTCTATAAAAAAGCAGTAGAACATTATAACAATGAAGAATTTGATGCAGCTATTGATCTTTTTAATCAGGTAATGGATATTAACCCCAATTATGAAAATGCTAAAAATTATTTAGACAAAGCTATCGCTAAAAAGAAAGCTTTAGAATCTTTCTAAACAACACATAGAAAACTAACAAAAGGAAAGTTTTATGGCAGATAAAAAAACCCAAGAGAAAACTATCATTATTACTATTGTGGAAATCTTATACTCTGCTTTAGCAGTAGCCTGGTTTTTATTTCCACTATTAAAAATAGATGGAAATATACTATCACCTTATAAATACGTGTCCTACCTTTTAGTTACAAAAAATGATCATTTTTTAGTTACCCAAATTTTGTACCTTTTTTATCTTGTACCTGTCATTAGTGCCTTTAAGGTCGTCATGCTACCTTTAAGATTTGTCCTCCCCTTCTTAGGCAAACCTAACCGGGTGATTCCTTCTTTTTTAAATGTATTAAGCAGCCTTTTGGTTGTAGCATTTTATATCCACTATATTTTCCTTTTTGCAGAAAACTTAGATTTTCTGCTTAATTTAGATTACATAATTTATATTATCTTTGCCACTAGCCTTATTATCAATCTGGGATTCTTTATTTATTTCATCAAACAAATGGAAAAATTGAGCAAAACTTATCGGGAATACCTGATATACCAGAGAGAGTTAGATAAAGAAATGACCACCAGCAAGGTGAAGAATAAAAGAAAAAAAGGGAAAGTTTTAATCAGTATTCAACAAAAGCTGATGCTCTCATTTATAATACTCATTTTAATTATTATTATCTCATTGAGTTATTTTATTCTCACAGACTATCGTATTACCCTATTAGATACTGTAGAAGACACAGGCATTTTACTGGCCAGTCAATCTGCCAACTATTATAAAATCAATTTTCACGATGAAGTCAGTATTGAAACTTATATCAGCAAAGCAAAATATGATAATGAATTATCAAAATTTCAATTTGATTCGCTCACTTTTTATCAAATTCAAAGTCAAAGTAATAATTATTTGGCTCGGTTTAGTACTTCGCCGGATATTATCAGGCAAGAACTTCCTGCTGAAGAAATGGAAACCTATCAAAAATCAGATAGAGGTATAGAATACTATAATGCGGCAGAAAAAACCTTTGGATTTGGTATCCCTGTATCTGTGGGTAGTAAACTGATTGGGTACTCAGTTGTTAAATATCAGGAAGAAATTATTTATGCACCTTTTTTTCAGGCTTTGTTAAGAGTCATCTTGATAACTTCCCTTTATGTTTATATTTCCATCTTTTTTGTTATGATCTTTGGTGATATGATTGTATTTCCCCTCCTCTTTCTCCGAATGAATGTCATGCAAATTGGTTTAGTATTATTAAAAATGACCCATGGTGAAGTTAAGAAATCACCAGCTTTATTAACCTATGACGATAAAGTCAGAACAAGAGATGAAATCCGGGCCTTATCCGTAGAATTTCAGGAGATGGTAACTGTCATTAGAGGAATTATCCCATATATTTCAACTTCAACA
>JAKSBL010000186.1 GCA_022361115.1 Spirochaetota bacterium
AAAGAGGCGGGGCATAATAACGTTGGCACCACTGCTAACAAACACTATACAGTAGGTACGGTAGCTAAACGCCAGCGGCATTACACAGTTAGACTACCAACTCTGCCAGCAACACAGCTGCCATAACTGCTGCCATTGGACCGTAAATATTACTGCCTAACAAACCTACTGCAAATGTATAAGCTGCTTTATTGACCGGGCCGCCCATATCAAAAGCCATCATGGCGCCTAATATTAATCCCAGTGTAATTGCGCTTGCATCTTGCATGCCTGAAAGCCAGGTTGTCAGGAAATCCAGAGCTGCTTTTACCGGAGGACCGATCAAATATATCATACCCAAACCAACAATTAATGTGCTCAAAAACGGCAAAATCAAAATTGGTTTCAAACCTTGCAGATTATCGGGTAACTGAATTTTCTCATTCATAAACTTGACTAAATAACCGGCTAAAAATCCCGCTACAATACCACCAAGAAAACCAGCTCCAATTGAGGAAGCCAGCATACCACCGACTAAACCGGGTGTTATACCGGGACGATCAGCGATTGAGAAGGCAATATAAGCTGCCAATACCGGAACCATCAAAGCAAAAGCCGATCCGCCACCAATGTTCATAAGTGCCGCTGCCAAAGTACCTTCTTCCTTAAACGCCTCAATCCCGAAGATAAAGGAAAGAGCAATGATCAAACCACCGGCAACAACAACCGGCAGCATAAATGACACACCGGTCATTAAATGTTTATACGGCCCGGTTCTTTGAGCTGATCTTTCTTTTTTGAGGTCATTGACTTGAGAACTCAAACTGCTTTTACCGGTTGGTTCAGGTAAATTAATCGCCGCCTTGATGATATCTTCACCGCTGTGCAAGGCTGCTTTTGTGGAAGTTTGATAAACTCTTTTGCCGGCAAATCTACCTAAATCTACATTTGTATCAGCAGCGATAATTACCGCATAAGCTTCTTTTATTTCCAGTTCTGTTAAAACGTTTTTTGCTCCCACAGAGCCCTGTGTCTCAACTTTGATTTGATAACCAAGGGCTTCACCACTTTTACGCAACGCTTCGGCAGCCATGAATGTGTGAGCAATTCCGGTTGGGCAGGAGGTAATTGCTACAAATTTCATATTGGACTCGTCTGCTACTGAGGTGCTTTCAGGTTTGGAGAATTGATCGATTTCATTAAGAGCTTCCTCAATCAAATCCTGTGTTTTGCTGATTGCCTTGCTGGTGCTCGCTGCTACGACCGGTAATCCGAAAAATCTTGACATATCAACCTGAATGTCTGATGCTATGATGAGTACATCTGCAGCCTTAACATCGCCGTCAGTTAAAGCGTTTTTTACACCTTCCGAGCCCTGAGTCTCAACTTTGATCTGGTGCCCCATTGCTTTGGCTTTTTTGTCAAGTGCCTCGGCTGCCATAATTGTGTGGGCTATACCAGTTGGACATGCGGTAATTGCAATTATTTTTGCCATACTCTCTCTCCTTATAAATAATTTCTTAAAAATGTATAAAATTCATTCAGACATCATGGATTAAATTGTCTGAATTTTGATTTCCCGACTTTGTTACAATTTGTTAATCTTAACCTGATTCTGGATATTTTTAAGTTCTGCTTTATCTGTGATCCCCAGCTTTATACTGGTAACAGCATTGACTGAAAAAGATGTTGCCAGAACAGCAGTTTCTGCCAAAGACAGATTGTCGAGTTTTCCGCATAGAGTTCCTGCTACCATTGCATCTCCGGCGCCAACTGTGCTTTTAACTTCGACTTTGGGTGGCTGCACGTAGATTGCTTCGTTTCCCTCGACAAAGATGGCACCCTCGCTGCCCATGGAAACAATAACCGTTGTAATGCCCGATTCCATAAGTGCCCGGGCTTCGGCAAGTACTGCTGCCTGGGAATCGAGTTTCTTTCCGGTATATTCAGCCAATTCATCTACATTTGGTTTGATAATATCCGGTTCAGCTTGCAAAGCAGCTGTAAAAGGCTCGCCGCTGGTATCCAGCATCACCTGACAGCCCTTTGCTTTTAATAACTCCGTTAACTCCCGATAAATATTTTTATCAACACCGGCAGGAACACTGCCTGACAAAGCAAACCATTCATAATCTTTAGCTAAATTCAGCAAGGTTTTCTTCAATTTCTCCAGCTCAGATTCATTGGGAGCAATGCCGGGATAATTAATATCAGTTGTCTCATTGGAGGGCAGACTGGCAATCTTGATTCCAGTCCTTGTACTGCCGTTGATTCTTACACACCAATCAGCGATTGCTTTGTCGATAAAATGTTTTTTAAAAATCATGTCATTATCAGCTCCTAAAAATCCGCTGGCTATTGCCGATAAGCCGTAATCCGAGATGAATGTCGCCACATTGATGCCCTTGCCACCGGCGTTGCGTTCACTTGTTTTGACTCTGTTTACATTTCCGGCTGTAAAGTTATCAATGATAACTGTTTCATCGATTGCTGGATTTAGAGTAACTGTCACTATTGCCTTTTTCATTGGAATACTCCCTGGAAAATTGCTTGTAATTGTTCGTTTTGATGGAGCCGTCACTGGTCACAAACTGCAATGCAGTTTGCTGCTCATGTATGCAACCTTGTATGCACTCAATCAAGGGAAAATAACATTTTCATCCTAATTGGGTGTCTTCTGGTCATGACGACTCCTATATTTTTAACCTTCTTACTTCTGCTGCTGTTGTGCATTGCAACGCCTGCTGGGCAATAGTAATTGCTTCACTATAGGCAATATTTCTGATTTTAGCTTTTATTGCCGAAACGCTTGGCACACTGACACTCAATTCCCTGACGCCCAAACCTGTCAATATTGCCGCCCCCAGAGGTTCTCCTGCAATCCCCCCGCAAACTCCTGTCCAAATCCCGGCTTTTAGAGATGCCGCTACTGTTTTTTCAATCATGCGTAAAACTGCCGGATGTAAACCGTCTGCATTTTTTGCCAAAGCCGGATGCAGTCTGTCCATTGCCAATGTGTATTGAGTCAAGTCATTGGTGCCGATTGAGAAGAAGTCGACTTCTTGAGCGAATTCATCAGCCAGCATAACAGCAGAAGGAACTTCAATCATCATACCGATGTCAACAGGATTGGCACCTACTTCCTTTCTTACATCTTCTGCAATTGCCTTGGCTTGCTGTAATTCTTCAAGGGTGGCAATCATTGGAAACATTATGCTGATAGTACCTTTTTTGGATGCCCGATAAATAGCTCTTAATTGGGTGCGGAAAATATCTTCTTTCATTAAACAAAGTCTGATTCCTCTGACTCCTAAAAAAGCATTGTCTTCTTTGGGCATTTTTAGATAAGGTACATTCTTATCACCACCGATATCGAGAGTTCTGATTATTAACGGCAAACCGTTCATCGTCTTGCTAATATTGCTGTAGGCAACATATTGTTCTTCTTCGGTTGGTGCTGTTTCTCGCTCCAAAAACAAAAACTCAGAGCGGATTAAACCAATTCCCTCAGCACCATTATTGACGGCATTTTCTGCATCGGCGACATTTCCGATATTGGCAGTGATTTCCATGCGATGATCATCTGTTGTAAAAGCCGGTTTGAACCGCTCTTCATACTGAATGTTCATTTTTTGCTGCAAGGTTTTTTTGATTTCTTCTGCAGCTGAAATATCCGACATGCTGGGCTTGATATAAAGATTACCGTTGGAACCGTCTAGTATAACATTGGCATCCTCCTGAGCGTGCATGAGTGCCGGACCACAACCAACAATTGCCGGTATGCCCAGCGAACGGGCAGTGATAGCAGTGTGAGAAGTCGGACCACCAGTTGCGGTACAAAAGCCAAGCACCAGATTTGGATCAAGCGAAGCAGTGTCGGAGGGGGTTAAATCTTCTGCTAGTAAAATCACCGGACTTTCCGGAATAAAGGTACTCTCATCGACTTTTTTACCGGCAATCAATCTTAGCACACGCTTGCCGACATCGCGCATATCGGTTGCTCTTTCTGCTAAAGTTTGATTATTCAATTGCTCCAGAGAGGAGGCATTTTCCTCAAAAGCTTTTTCCCAGGCAAAAGCAGCGCTCAAACCTTTTAAAATGTGATGATGAGCGTTGTTAATCAAATCAGGATCCTCCAGAAATTCAATATGAGCTCTAAAGATTGCTGCTTTGCTTTCTCCTGTTCTTTCCCTGATATCTTCATATAATTCTTTTAATTCGATTACAGCTTCGGCTATGGCATTTTTTAATTTACCTTCTTCTGCTGCCGGATCTTTGGCTGACTTTTCAAAAACAATTTTTTCTTTTTTCAGGAATTTAATTTTACCAATTGCGATTCCCTGAGAAGCCGGCAGGCCTTTGATGCTTGTTTCTACTGCCACTGGGTTCCAGGTTATGTTGACACTGGAAACGATTTCAGGCTCTTCATCTTCTTCCAGCTCGGTGTCAATAAGCTTTTTTAGCCGGTCAACAGCTGCCTTGGCATCGTCACCTGCTGCATAAATTTTTATTGCACTCCCCCCTTTGGCTCCCAACTTTAGCAGAGCAGCAAGGCTTTTACCATTGGCGTGCTTATCGCCAAAGATAACAACGATCTTGCTTTTAAAATTTTTGGCAGTATCAACAAAATATGTTGCCGGACGAGCATGCAGACCAACATGTCCCGGAACGATGCAGTCAACAAAATCAGAAAATTCATTTAAATTAATGGGACTTTCTGCTTCTGTCGCTGTCGGCTTGATTCCGCTAATTTTTTCAATTATCAGGTTTTTGTCGTTGGTAGCAGAAATTGTATTAACCGCCTCCACATCATCCAGGAGGTATGTTAAGTGCTGCAAGACTTCGATATGTTCTTCTGACATCGCTGCAATACCGACCACAATTTTCACGGTTTCGCCTGGATTCCATTCTACGCCATTGGGTACCTGCAAGACTGAAATACCTGTTTTATTTATTGCATCTCTGTTTTTTGGCAATCCATGGGGAATAGCAATACCGTTTCCGATATACGTGTTGGCAATAGTTTCACGCTCCAACATACTCTCAATATATCTTTCTTCGATAAACCCTGAATCAGTCAGCAGTTTGCCAACTGCGGCAATGGCAGCAGTTTTACTGGTTACTTGTGAAGCAAGTCCAACGTTTTCCGGTAAAATATTAAACATAGCCTCTCCTTTTTATGTAATCGTTTACATATAATATATAATATAATTTTTATTTGTCAATCTTTTTATTTTAAAACAGGCAATTTTTTTAAAAATATGTTGCATTATCATAAATTTTGTACTAAGTTTTAGTTAATCGTTTACAGAAGGAATCTCAAAACTTCTCATATGGAGTCTTAAAATGTCAAGTATAAAAGATGTAGCTAAAGCTGCCGGTGTCTCTACTGCAACGGTTTCCAGAGTTTTATCAGGAACCGATTATGTAAGCAAAGAAGTAACAGAAAAAGTTGAAGCCGCTGTTAAAGAATTAAATTACCGTCCTAATCGAGCTGCGAGAAGTTTACGAACCCAAAAATCCAATATTGTTGGTTTGGTAGTTGCCGATATTCATAATCCCTTTTTCTCCCTGATCGGACGCATAGTGCAAGATGTTGCTTTTGAGAATGGCTACAATGTCTTTTTATGTAATACAGATGAAGACCCAAAAAAAGAAGAAGCCTATTTGAAAATAATGCGGGATGAAAATGCCTCCGGCATCATAATCGCTCCTACCCATCAAACCACTCAATCAGTCGAAAATATCATAAACCTTGGAATTCCTACGGTATTAATAGACAGGCAGGTCGAGAATGCCGAACTGGATGGTGTTTTTATTGACAATATTAATGCTGCCAAGCGTCTGATGGAGCACTGTTTACAGCAAGGCTATCATAAAATCGCCGCAATTATCGGCGGCGGTAGTAAAACCGGTAAATTGAGGTATCGGGGAATGCTTGATGCTCTGAATTCTCACAATAAAAGCTTTGATAAAAACAAAGTGAAATTTATCGAGGCTCACATAGATGACGGTTATAGAGCCACAAAAGAGTTGTTACAATTAAATAATCAACCGGACGCTTTGATTGCAACAAATGTTTTACTGGGAGCTGGTGCAATCAAAGCTTTGAGAGAACTCAATATTCCCATCCCGGAATTTGGGTTTGCCTGTTTTGACGACTCTGTATGGGCACCCCTTGTTAATCCCTCGGTTACTGTTATGGCGCAACCAGCCATAGAAATAGGCAGAACAGCCATGGAAATGTTGATTAATAGAATCAATAATCAGAACTTATCCTACCGAGAGGTTATTTTACGAGCTGAATTGATTGAACGGGAGTCGACAAATCGCCTTATAATATCCTCGCCAGTAGCTCAGAGACCGTTTCCCATCAATCATGGTAATAGTGTATTATGATCATGCTTATTCCTAATTCCAATTTTTATACCCGCAGCTGGAGACTCACCTTTTTAATAATCTGGTTTTGAAAGTGCTCTCTCAAATTATTTTGCAATTAATGATTTACTGTTGTCAAGTATTGGCATTTTAACGGTAATATACTGCAAATTGTAATTTTATTATTCTTATGAGTAAATAAATGGAAATTATTTGACATTATGCGGGGTGATCATTACTTTTCTATTATGACTTGCTTTTTAAAGGAGGTTGTAATGAAAAATAAAAGAATTGTTATTACCGGAATGGGAGTAGTCTCGCCTTTGGGCGATAACTTAAATGATTTTTATCACAATCTAATTAATGGCAAATCCGGGATAAAAAAGTTGAGAACAATTGATACTTCAAAAATCGATTCAAAAATCGGTGGAGATTTGGGAGATTATGATTATAAATCCAGGATAGAAAGCTTTAAGGACCTGATTCCAGATACTGTATTTAAAAAAGCAAAAAAAATATTGAAGGCAGCTCCATTTTCTACCCGTTTGAGCCTTTTAACGGCAATTGATGCTGTACTTGATTCCGGATTGTTTTTCAGTCAGTTTGACCGAAATCGTGTCAGCAGTATTATTGGCGGCCATAATTTTCATAATCAGTATATTGAAAACAATGTGATTCAGTTCCTGTCCGAACCCGACTACATCGACAGCCTGATGGGGATCCGGATGTTTGATACCGATATTGCAGCCAGTATTGCAGAATCCCTTCAAATATACGGCCCGATGTATACTGTTGGCGGGGCCTGTGCCAGTGCCGGTTTGGCTTTAAGAAGTACTATTAATGAAATCCTATTGGATAATAGTGATATTGGTATTGTCGGAGGAGGAGTATTGGAATTTTCCCGTGTCGGTTCGCATGCCCTGGCGATGATGAATGCCATCAGTTATCAGCATTTTAATGATAAGCCTGAAAAGGCTTCCCGTCCATTTGATACCAAAAGGGAAGGCTTTGTTCCTGCTCATGGATCAGGAATGCTGGTTGTTGAAGACCTGGAACATGCTTTAAAAAGAGGTGCAAAAATTTACGCAGAGATACTGGATGTTGAGTCAAACAATGATGGTAACCATTTCTCTGTTCCTTCTAAAGAAGGACAAATAAAAGTTATTGAAAAAGTATTCAACAAAGCCAAACTGGACCGGGAAGCGGTAAACTATGTGAATGCCCATGCAACTAGTACTCCCTTAGGTGATGAAATTGAGATCGCTTCGATTAAAGAAGTTTTTGGATCCCATGCACACAATTTAAAGATTAATGCAACCAAATCAATGACAGGACATACCGGCTGGTCAGCTCACACTATCGAATTGATTGCATCTATATTACAAATGAAACATTCTAAAGTCCATCCGTCCATTAATATCGATGAACTGGATCCGGCAATTGAACTTGATGTCTGCCGCAATGAGGAATCGGATTTGGAAATTGATTATTTCATCAATAATTCTTTTGGATTTGGCGGGATAAACTGCTGTACATTGATTAAAAAACTGAGAGCATAGAATTTTATAATTTTGGATTTACATTTTAGTCATATGAAATTGATTAAAAAAGCAATATGAAAAATTTATGTATAAGGAAGAAACTATGAAATTGGAAATATTAAGTGAATTGGTTGAAAAAAGTCTTGAGAAATGGCCGGATAATTTCCCTGAATATGAAAAGGAATTTAATCAATGCTGTTTGTCGATCAGCTATCAGTTAATGAAACAATTAGGCCTTTTTTCTGAAAAAGGTGCTGTTGAGACAATTGAATCCATTAAAGCTAAAGCCAATTTAAATCCGGATGCAAAATATCTTCTGACAAACTTACTTTTTATTCTACAGGAGGATGGAGTCCTCTCCAAAGAAGAAAATAAGTATATCTTGAATCAAGTTCCTGATATACCGGGACCTGCAGAATTGCTGATCAGTTTATGCCGCAAATATCCAAATGAACAGGCTGCATTTCAATGGGTTGCCCGTGCCTACGATGGAATGCTGGATTTTCTTCAAGGGAAGGTTTATCCTGAAGATGTAATGTTTCCATGGGGGAGTTTTGAGTTGGTTGAGGATGTTTATAACAATAGCCGGATCTATAGTTTCTATTCTGAAATGACTGGATTAGTGATGCAGAAACTACTTGAAAAAAAATATGATAACCGGAAAATCAGTATTTTGGAAGTGGGTGCTGGTACCGGAAATGGCACTCGTCATATTCTAAAGCAGACTAAGAATTTTTCAAGCTATATGTTTACTGATATCAGCAAGACATTGCTGCGTTCTTCAAAAAAAATTTTTACCGATATGTTTTTTGATTTTAAAACACTGGATATTGTAAAAAACCCGCTTGAACAGGATTTTACGGAAAATCAATTGATGTTGTCGTAGCGGTCAATGTTCTTCATGCAACAAATAATGCTTTACAATCGCTGAAAAATATCCATAAGATTCTAAAGCCCGATGGTGTTGTCCTGTTAGCGGAAATTTCTCCTCCTGAAAACAGCATCTACCGCTATATGGAATTGACATTTGGAATCCTTCCGAGTTATTTCAACTATCAGGATAAGGATCTGCGTCCCTTTACTCCCATTATCAGACCTGAGCAATGGTGTAATATTTTAAAAGTTGCTAACTTTCGACAGACGGACACTTTACCCTCTGGCAAGGTTGATATGGATGACCGTGGCGGAATCGTTTTGGGATATAAGTAGTTGGCTAGGGGATAAATTGTGCAGAAAATACTGGAAAAACTCAAATACACTATTTATACAGTTCAGGCAGCTGTTTCGTTGATTCTGATTTTAATGATGATAATTATCCTTACACCTATAGTTTTATTATTGACTTATACTATTGATAAAAATAAAATACTCTATCTTTTTTTTACTCGGCTCTTCATCCGTTTCTTTTTTTTATTGAATTTCATTGACCTGAAAAAACTGGTTGATTTAAATAAGTTAGCTCCCCCCCAACCCGGACAGAGACGAATATATGTTCTCAATCATGCATCATTAGTTGATGGTCTCTTACTTTTTTTATTGC
>JAKSBL010000183.1 GCA_022361115.1 Spirochaetota bacterium
ATATTTGTACAAATCAGATATTTCATAGCGGACTGCCCATTTGACATCAGCTATATTCAAATCACCAGTAATCAGCAGTGATACATCAGGAAATGCCTGAGTTGAAAAAACAGTCTGTACACCTGATCTTTCGGTACGATAACCAAATTCAATAGTCCGAATCTCATTGATTTTTTCACGTATAATTGTCTCTACGCCAAACGGTAATTTCCAGTGCAATCCCGGATCTATTACCTGCCGTTGTCTTTTACCCAACCTCAGAATTATCACTTCATATCCGGGCTGGATCTGATAAAAACTGCTCAATAATCCTATCAATACAGCAACAGCAATTATTATTAATAATATGAATCCTCTTGAGAGTTTTCTCAATTTAACAACATTATCTGCCATCATTTTCTCCTCTGTGAATAACTAATCGAAAATCATGCCCTATCAAATAAAAACCTGCTTATTAGCATGGCACAGGTAATTTTATAGATCATTGTATGCCTGTGAAAAAGGCATTATAACTCTCCATCAGCATTTCAAAAACTTTCTCAAGTCTACTATTTCTCAATTTAAAAGTCAAGAAATTGATAATTCTAAAAAATATCCTCATAAAATTTTAATAAGTAATAATTTTTCTTATGATTATCATAATTTTCAAACTAGTGATTGACCATTATCAATCTACCTGTTATAATTTATCCACTCTAAAATTAAAGTAGTATCATTTTATATTGTTTTAAAATTTTTTTAATTTTACCCAATATATTGAAATGCAAATAGTTTTAAACCGAAAGCTATCCTTAGGATGCAAGACCTAATCTAACTTATAAGAGAGGATTAAATGAAAAAAATATTATTCATCGGGGCAGGTAATATGGGACAGGCTTTAATTGAGGGAATCATTCAAAAAAAACTTTTTGATCCAAAAGAAATTTATGTGTATGAATTAAGAAAAGACCTGCAGCATAATATTGAAAAAGACTATAAAGTAAATATCATGACTGAATTAAACAATGAAAACCTGGATCAAATTGATATCGTTATGTTAGCTGTTAAACCACAGAATTTTTTTAATTTTCACAAAAACAGATTAATGGATCCTTTAGCCGAATACATAAAAAAAGAAAAGCTGATCATTTCTATTATGGCCAGTGTCAGGATTAAAAAAATCCTGGAATTTTTTACTAATAATCCCTCAGTTATCAGAATTATGCCAAACACACCTTTGCTGATCGGCAAAGGTTTTTCAGGTATCTCACCAGACAGCCAAACAACGGAAGATCAACTGGAAATAACCATGAAAATATTTTCAGCTGTTGGCGATTCAGAAATAGTAGATGAAGACAAACTGGATGCCATTACTGGTATTAGCGGTAGTGGTGTAGCATTAGTTTATAAATTCATTGATG
Organism: Spirochaetota bacterium; assembly: GCA_022361115.1. Taxonomy (GTDB): domain Bacteria; phylum Spirochaetota; class GWE2-31-10; order GWE2-31-10; family GWE2-31-10; genus JAKSBL01. The sequence continues at coordinate 1,401 of JAKSBL010000183.1, forward strand.
CAGTGGCTGATGCCGGTGTACTGGAAGGTATACCAAGGGAACTGGCACTGAGAATAGTCTGCCAGACTGTTCTTGGAGGAGCAAAAATGGTAATGGAAACAGGAGCTTCCCCGGAAATTCTGAAAGACAAGGTCGCTTCACCGGGAGGTACAACAATTGAAGGTCTATTCAGTCTGGAAAAATCAGGATTCAAAGGACATATCATGCAGGCTGTGCGTGATGTAATCAAAAAATCAAAAACAATCGCAGCAATAGGTTCGGATGGATCTAAATAAAAAAAGCATTTGCCGCGATCTGCGACAAATGCTCTGATTATCTTTAATAAAGTATTTACTTATTTGGGAGCAAATTTATCATATTCAGCTTTAATTTCTTCAGGAGTCATTGCTTTTCTCCAGATAAATACCTGGTCAATAGCACCTTTCCAGTAAATAGAATCCTGCTGATCACGACCTATGGCAATACCTTTTTTTGATTCACCATCATGCCATTTTAAATTGACACCCGGACCGGCTTCTGTATTTTGACCAACAAGCTCCGCATTAATATATAAACTGTAATCGCCCTCTTTGAGGCTGCAGGCAAGCTGATACCATTTGTCTTTTTCAAAGACTATTTCATTATCACTGCTGACAACGCCTTTTCCATAACCCCGGAGCTTCCCTTCATATTTAATATTATAAGAGATATGAGGTCTGGCTTTTTCTGCACCAATAACAAAGTCAGCACGCCCATACTGCTGATCAACTGTTTCTGCCGGTTTCATCCAGCAAACTATGGTGCATTCATCCATACCATCAGTCAATTTAGGATCCATTACAAAATCAACATAGCTTCCTTCACCATCCAGTAAAAGTGCCATTCCTTTTACACCTTCAGTATACTGGATATTCCCGACACCGACTCCTTGAGTCTTTGAAACCATCTCTGCTAAATCACTTTTATTAAATGTCATTTTGAAAATCATCGAATCAGCAGTAGATGCAGCCGCTTTTTTTGTCTCCCCTTTTTTTGCTTCTTCTTTTTTCATTTCTTTTTTAGGTTCATCTTTTTTTGCTGCGCTTGAAGAAGTGGCACAAGAAGTGAGTGCAATCATGCATACTAATACGCATAATGCTATGATTCTTTTAATCATATTAACCCCCGTAAAAATTAATTTAGATTTTATTATTTGTAATCTTATTTTCGATAAATGTCAATAATAATTAATAAAATTCTGTTTTTTTTATTTTATATAAATAAAATTTATGTTCAGAAAATTTAACGGCAAACTTTGAGCCAGATTTGTATTAGAAAAAATTTTTGCCTTTATCGATATATATTTGTTTTTTCACCATTATTCTAATAGATTTTATTGTTTTATAGGGTATAGTGTGGCTGGATAAATTAGCCAGGGAGCACTATTGACAAAAATCAGCAGAGGAACAATATACCATTGCAGGTTATCAATCTTGGCAAATTTTGTCAGGGCTTTCAAACTGCTGTCTGTCAAACATATTCCTTATTTATATAAAAATAATTATATCAGGTTTACAAACATTGATTCAATAGTCGAAACCAGTTTACCTGTATAGTTTTGTATATTTTGAATTTTATTTTTTTTTATTCTAAAGCCGATAGCCCCGGCATGGCCGCCACCGTTTTTAACTCTGATTTTTTTTAGAATTTGCCTTAAATCAAATTTTTTAAAAACCTGACTGCGCCGGATGCGAAACTGGATCAGATCAGAAATCCCGGGTTTGTCATAATAAACAACCAGGCTTAAAAAACCGCTTTCCTCTGCCAGTTTATCAGCAATGGCGCGGGCAGAAGTAATAATTGTATCATTATCAATATCCGCCGGAAGGTTAACCATATCCTGATTATCCAGAATAACAAAAGCCAAATGCTCTGATTTTTGCTTCCTGGCAAGAAAATACTGGAAACATTCTTCTTCCAGCCTGGAAAGTCTTGTCATTTCAGCATGGATTTCTTTCATAGATGATATATTTGTAGATTCCATATCTGTTTTTGCTGAAAGCATTTTGGAAAACATTGTACTGAATAGTTTGTAATACCAGAGCTCCTGGTGAGATTTTAAAAATTTACCCATTTGCGAATCCCCGACAATTCCTGTCAGAATTGACAGGACTAAATTCCTGGTAAACAATTCACTCATATCAATTTCTGCGAAGTATTTTTGTTTTTTCTGGATCTTTAAAGCAAGGTAGCCAACAATTTCACTGGCAGATGATGTATTCACAACAAGCCGGTAATCCCTGTCTCCAATATATTCGCTGTCTGAATCCTGGTGATGGTCAATCTCAATTTTTATAATATTTTTGTCAGACAATAAGTTCTGGATTTTGGCAAAAGACTGTATCATACTTGGTTTTGGTGTATCAAC
>JAKSBL010000320.1 GCA_022361115.1 Spirochaetota bacterium
AGTACCATACGTCTATTCGAGTTATTAACAAGATGCGACTCTTGTTAACCTCAATATGTTGGTACGGTAAACGGCTGCACCAATCGGGTTGACGGATTTAAAAATCCAGCAGGGCTCGCAGCCGATACCTTTTAAAAATATTTTTACAATTTCAAAGGTAAACTATACCGTTTATCCGCACCAGTCAAGGTTCGCATTAAACCTTCACTTTTATCATAACATCGGGTTGCATTTTACAGCGGATTTTTTGATCAGGTAAGAAATGCCAAAAATCAGTACAAACGCCATATTACTAAAAGCACCCGTGGCAGGGGCAAAGCTCAGAATGCGACGCTAAAAGCCACACACCCACACACCAGCCACCACGCCGAATCCCGCCCACCCACGTATGATTCAGTAGAAAATGCGGTGATTGACTAGCCCCGGATTTGATAGATACTATCATGTATTTTTTTTTAAATAGCATTTATATATTTTTAATAATTCTGTATATTATTTTAATAATATCAAATAATTCTAAGGGATTACTATGAGATTAATTGATGAAATTGTAAATGTCTATGAAAAAAAAGGAAATGAATGGCTAGATTACAATGAAATTTATGAACAGATGGATAAAAGTCTGTTTAGTAAAAATAAGCATGGAGAAAGAGGGAAAAGAAATATTGTATATAGGATATTACTGAGTTATGAAAATCTTTTTGATATTGACGATAAATACCGTCCGAAAAAATTTCGTTTATCGAGTACTAAATCACAAAATGAAGTAAATACTGAAAAAAAATATTCTACTGGTGAATCAAAGATACGGGTAGACAGAATACAATATAATGAAATTGAATTTAGTATTGAGAGTGATTTTGAGGAGGAAGTCAAAAGTAACTATCAGTTTATATTTGGTGAAAACTCATATTACTATGATATAAAGAAAAAAATTGGAAATAGAATATGTGATGCAATCGTATTTGATGAAGAATTAAATAAAGTAATAATTGTTGAAAATGAGTTATTTATACATGATTTATGGGGGCATATAATCCCTCAAATTATTGATTTTTTTACTGCCATGCTAGATGATAAGATAAAAATGAATTTAAAGTATAATGTGAAGTGGAATGACAATCATAAACTGCCTATTATTGAGGCAATAGATAGACAAAAGTTTGATATAATGGTTATTATTGATAAAATAAATTTTGAAATAAAAAAAGCAAGAAGAGATATTAACCAGTTAATCGGGCATTTTGTGCAGAATCAAGAAATCAAAATTTATTTTAAAGAGTATAGAGTCTATATAAACGATAGTGCTGAAAAAGTTTACTTCATCAGTTAATAATATTTTAGTTACTTTATAAAAACGTATAACGTTATAGGTATAGCCCATTTTTTATATCCATTTTATTTGATCTTAATTTTATTCCTTGCTATATATAGCATTGTAGAAATATTATTTTATGATAAAAAAATAACAAAAGGATAATATGACCGTAAAAGAGACTTTTAAATCAGATCTTATAAATTTTCTTGATACAATTAAATCATATGTCAGTACAGAAAATGGACAATGGACAGTAAAAGGATTTATTGATATTTTTAAAAATATATTTACTATATCTTCGGATACAAAGATAGTTTCAAAAATACTTGAAATCCATCTATTTCCTAAGTTACTTAGATTCGCCGAATCAACTGGTTTTAATATAGTACTTGCAGATCATCAAAATTATTATCCAGATATTACTTTCATTAAGAAAAAGGCAGAAAAAATAAAATTTGCTGTAGATTTTAAAACAACTTACAGAAAACCAGATAATCCAAAGTTATGTAATGGTTTTACACTTGGCTCACATGGTGAGTATTTTATCAATAGAACAAGTAAAAAAAACATTCAGTTCCCTTACAGTGAATATATGGGTCATTTTTGTTTTGGTATTATCTACGACAGAGTAGATGGTTCTACAATTAATGAAACAAAATCATATAAATTAGACGAATTGAAATCAATCACCTCTGTTGTTAAAAATTTTGAATTTTTTATTGCAGAAAAATGGAAAATAGCAAGTGATAAAGGCGGTAGTGGAAATACAGCAAATATTGGAAGTATAAATAATATTGAAGATATTAAAAGTGAGAATGGAATGTTTGCTAAATTAGGTGAAGATTGGTTTGATGATTACTGGATGAATTACAATAAAATATCAATTATGGATGAGAAAGGAAAAACAAAAAAAATCAGAAATCTGGTTGATTTTATACACTACAGAAAAGGAAATGTATCTCTGATTGTTCCGAAAAGAAATGGGAGAAAATAAATGCGCAAAGTTATTGTACCACCTATAAAAAGCCAGGGAATTAAGACCAAATTAGTACCTTGGATAAAAGCATTAATTCCTCAAGATGAAGGAAGCTGGATAGAACCTTTCATGGGAACGGGAGTTGTTGCATTTAATGCTGGTTTCAAAAAATGTCTACTTTCTGATATAAATCCGCATATTATCAATTTTTATAATGAAGTTAAAAATGGGGATTTAACACCTTACAAAGTAAGGAAATATCTTGAATATGAAGGTGATGAATTAAGTAGAGCAGCTGATGAGGGTTATGCACATTATAGATTTATTAAGGACCGTTTCAATAAAAATCATTCTCCTCTAGATTTTCTATTCTTATCACGGAGTGGATTTAATGGTATGATAAGATTTAATAATAAAGGACAATGGAATATTCCTTTCTGTAAAAAACCAAATCGTTTTAGTAAAGCTTATATAACAAAAATAGTTAATCAAGTTGCTCAGATTTCAGCTATTACGGATTCAAATTGGGAGTTTATATCAGAAGATTTTCGTAAAGTAATTCCAAATGCAAAAGAGACAGATGTTATATACTGTGATCCACCTTATCACGGAAGATATGTTGATTACTATAACGGCTGGGAAGATGAGGACGAGTATGACTTATTTAAAGCACTGAGTCAGACTAGGGCAAAATTTATATTATCAACATGGCATCATAACGATTATCGTGAAAATACCATGATAGAAAAGTACTGGAAACAGTTTAATATAATAACGAAAGATCATTTTTATCACTCTGGAGGAAAGATTCAGAATAGAAACTCAATTGTTGAAGCACTGGTTTTTAATTTTAATTCGGAGATAAAAAAGCATAATTATGAACTAATTCCTATAGAGGAGCAATTATCTCTTTTTGAAAAAAAAGAAAAATATGCTGTGAGTCGTCTTAAACAAGTGGTAAACGAATGAATCTGTCAGTAATGGAGGATTGGGAAAATTCGGCTCTAGACATCTCACGTCGGCGCGTGGCCTGTAAATAATCCAGACATTTGATTTTACTTAAAAGTAGCCCCGACAAAACAACTATATAAAAGATATTTTTCAGCATTTCCCTTTGGGTGCAACCGTGGGAAAATGCTGAAAAATATCTTCCATGTGCGCGCACCACGTCGGGGCGGTTCAAAAGGGAAAAAGCATTTGTCCCTGTCATAACAAAAGGCGTGGGGGCGTTGGCCGGAAATCAGTCTGTGCGAAAACATGCATTATGCTTTTGACAAAACATGCTGCGGTTTCTGAGGATTAATGCCTGCGTTTTCCAGGAGAGTTTCCATTAAAAAAATGAGTACTCCATGCTCTTTTACTGACAGATAATGATCAGCTTGAAGCATTATTTTACAGAAGTCACTGTCATTAATGCTAAAGTAAAGTTTTTCTCCTGTGCATAGGCAATGAGCAGATAGGTTCAATGCTTTTGAAAGTAAGCGTAATTTTTCTGAGGGAGGATAACGGTTAGTCTCATATGAGTATATTGCCTGTGGGGATAAATTAGCATATTTTCCAAGTTTTGCCTGAGAAAGCTGTTTTGACTCTCTTATTGTTTTAAGATTTTTTCTAAAATCTTTTGTTAGCTCTTTATCAAAGCTGTCTGTCAATGGACTAAACGTTTTATCCTGGATTTTTTTTAAAAATGTTGAGGTATCTACTTCAATCTGGTGACGCTCATTAATCATATCAGTATTATCAAAGCGTGATGCAAGCTCTAGTAGCCTTATATTTTTGATATAGGATGTATCACCGTAAAATAGAAAATAATCTACAGAATATCTTAGTACAAACGAAAGCTTTATTAATGATGTGAAGTAAGGAAAAGAACCGCCACGTTCATACTGCTTGATAGTTCCTTCGTCAATTCCTGTAAGCTGAGATAGTTCTTTTTTTGATAACCCATATAGTTCACGAATTTTCCGTATATTTTTCATAAAATACATTGACAAAGAGAAAAAAATATAGTAGTTTTACATCATATTTACCATTATGGTATATATCGTTTGTATGATAAGCAAAATAAAAGGAAAGCTCTTTGCTTTCCTGATTACATCTTTTCTCTCGTTGAGAGAAACACAGCTCTGACTCACCCAGAGTTTAGCCGACCGAGAGTGAGAACCAGAGCCACAAAAACATGAGGAGAGAATCTCCAAATGAATCGCATTAAATATACTATTAATACTGTTCACAGTCTACAAATGGTTGTTTTCTCCTTGAAAAAAAAGGAGAAGCAAAAATGGAAAATGAATCCGCTACTACTACCTGTGTAAAATTGTCTAATTTATACGAAGCGTGTTTTTACTTAACGCATGGAGCAGTGATTGATTCTGTCGAAATCGTCAAAGAAAACAAACGTCAATTAGCCTATCTTACTTTATCCAATGTACTGACTTCCTGTCAGGCTGAGTATCTGAATGGCCGGGCAATGGTCAACCTTTTTGATTTCAGAAGGTTTTATCAGCATATCCAGTCTCATATTTCTGTAGCCAAAGCAAAAGCAAAGAAGGAGGCTGCGTCATGAGAAACCACAGCCCGGAACTTGTGATTAATGATATGATGAAAGCTGTGTATTTCATCTTAGGTGGTGCAGAGCTTGAGAGAGTCAAAGTGAAGCGAATAGAAGGCGGTACTTTTTTCAGTCATTATCTGTACTTTAAAAATGCTGATTTTTTTAAGCTGACAAAAGAGACTGTAAACCTTGAAACAAAAGTCCCTTTTTATGTTTTTGCCAGGGAATATGAAAAACTGCAGCATAAAATAGACATGGCTGAATCTGAATATATCAGGGAACATACAGAAAGGAGGATGGCATGAATCAGACAATCATCCTCTTTACCAACCAGAAAGGCGGAGTCGGCAAAACGACTACCTGCCGGGAACTTTTGTTTTATTTTGGTCAAAATTACAGAGTCCTGGGGATTGACACTGATCCCCAGGGGAACCTGACAAAGGGACTTATTGAAAATCCGGAAACTGGTTTGTATGATGCCCTGACCGGACCGGATTATGAGACTGCAGCAGTGACGGACAGTATTGATTTGCTTGCCGGTGATAAGCGTCTGACTATTCTTGAAGATTCATTGATCGGACAGATTGACGCCTTCACCAGACTGAAAGACCTTTTAGAACAGGAACGATTTAAAGAATATGATTTTATCTTCATAGATTCACCTCCCAATTTGAAAATTATGACATCCAATGCAATGGCAGTCAGCCATCATTTTATCCTGCCTATGAGTCCGGGACTTTATACTCTGCAAGGGACTAATGACCTGATGGAGATTATCTCTAAGGTCAGAAAGTCTCTGAACCCTGAACTGTCCCTGCTTGGCGTGATCATTAATGCCTATGATTCCAAGCCTGTGATAACCAGGCAGATCACGCAGGAGATCATGGAAGCATTCGGAAACAAAGTCTTTAAAACGTCACTGTCCCGGACAATCAGGCTTGAGGAAGCCATTGCCGAACAGACAGGCGTTATTCACTTAAAGAACGTGGGCAAGTCAAGGGTGAAGGAGGAAGTCAAGGCCATAGGATTGGAAATGCTCTCACGTCTGATGGGGGTTGGTCATGAAGCAAGGCAATAATGA
>JAKSBL010000331.1 GCA_022361115.1 Spirochaetota bacterium
GATTAAAGAGAGAATAAATAACTGGTATTAAGTAAAGAGTAAAAATAGAACTAAAGATTAAACCGCCAACAACTGTTTTTGCAATGGGTCGAGACAACTCAGCCCCTTCTACCTTGGTAAGTGCCATAGGCAATAATCCCAAAATAGTAGTTAAGGAAGTCATCAAAATCGGACGTAATCGGTTTTTACCTGCTTCAATACACGCCTCAATAATAGGAAGTCCTCTCCGTACGAGTAAGTTTGTATAATCTACCAATACAATACCATTGTTTACAACAATACCAACTAAAACTACCATACCTACAATCGTTAAAATTGAGAATTGTTCAACAGTAAGCAGATAAATCATAATAACCCCAATTAACATCAATGGTATGGTAAATAAGATGATAAATGGATCTAAAAATGATTCAAATTGGCTGGCCATGACTCCAAATACTAATAATATTGAAATAAGCAGTATCAGCATCAATTTCTGCCCATATTCGATCATATCAGCATATTCTCCAGAAAATTCAATAATCAGATCATCATCCTGGGGAATCGTTTCACGAATTAACTTCTGTATTTTCATCTCCACTTCATTTAACTTAACAGGTAACTTTTTCGTTTTACCATTAGTTTTGACTTCTAAAAATTTTTCTAATCCTGCTGTTACATGAATGGTTCGCATCTGATTTTCCCGGCTAATATTAATCGGACCAGTGGTTTTTTGATAGCTGGCAAAATTGGCAACCGGGATTTTTTGACCCATTTGATTCATTACATAAATTTTTTCCAAATCTGGAACTTCATCCCGGTCTTTTGGATCTAAGATAACCAATATATCATACTCATTTCCTTCTTCCCGATATTGAGAGGCAGTCACCCCATCGATATTTGCTTTGATTTCCTGACCAATGGTCATAATATTTAATCCTAATGCATAAGCTTTATCGCGATCTACATATATTTCGATTTGTGGTAAACCTTCTTTAAAATCAACGGAAGGTTCTGTTACTTCAGCTATTTCTGCTTTTAGCAAGTCTTTGATCTGATAAGCTACATCTCTGGCCCGATTTAAGTCATTAGATTTTATCAGGATATCGATTGGTGTTCCACCACCACCCATTTGCATTCCGCTAGAAAAGGAAAATACTACTGATGGAAAATCATGAAAATATTTTCTTAATTTCGTCTTGATTTCTGTTGAAGTTAGGGTTCTTTCAGACATTGGCTTTAACGGAATTAAAAGGGATCCTTTATGGCCTTGAATTGCTCCCATAAAACCAAAGAAGCTTTTTTCACCTGACATGGCAACAATATTTTCATACCCATCGATTTCTGATTTTACTATTTCCTCAAACTGGCTAACAATATTTTTAGTTACTTCTAATTTTGTTCCAATTGGCAGCTCAATATCTAACTGAACAAAATCTTCATCAGCTGATGGCATTAACTCAAATCCTACTTTACCTAAAAAAGCCAAACTTACAACAAGAATTACAACTATCACAATAATGGTAATAATACGATGCCGTAAAACTATTGCTAAAGAATTTTTATAAGCATTATCCAGTTTATGAAAAAATTTTCCCATGGCTTTATCTAATGCCCCAAGAGGACCTTTGAGATCCTGTTCCAGCTTAGAGGTAATAGGCAAATAACGGCTGGATAAGACAGGCACCAGGAATATCGCTACTAACAACGAGGTTGTTAATGAAAAGACAACTGTAAAGGCTAATCCAGAAAAAAGTTCACCATAAATCCCTAACTGGCTTTTAAACATGGCTACAGGTGCAAATACACAAATAGTAGTCAGTGTTGAAGCAACAATAGCGTTGATCATTTCAGACGATCCCAGGATAGCAGCAGCATGCAGCTTGGCTCCTTTTTCCCGGTAGCGGAAAATGTTTTCCAGAATAACAATCGAGTTGTCCACTAACATCCCTACCCCAAGGGCTAATCCGGCTAATGTCATGAGGTTCAGGGTAAATCCAAAGAAATACATCAGCATCAGGGTTAAAATTACCGATATCGGGATAGAGAAAGAGATAATAATAACTGTTTTAAAACTCCGTAAAAAGATAAATAATATGATAACAGCTAAGAGTGCACCAGTAATAGCAGCAGTACTAACTTGAGAAAGGGCATTTTTAATGATCTTAGTATTATCATAAATCATATCAATAGAAACATTCTGGGGTAATTCTGATTCTAGTTCTGCTAATCTTTTATAAACATTTTCTGCTGTTTTAACAGAATTGGTTCCGCTCTGTTTTTGAATGGTCAACTGGAGTGCCGGCTCTCCATTTATGTAAGCAGCTTCTTCCTCTTTTTTTAGACCATCATACACATTAGCAATATCCTGTAAGCGGATGGGGATCTGATTCATGTCTCCCCCCATCAGGTTACCTTCTTGTTTATAACCGATAACCGCATTTTTAATCTGTTCAATATCCTGGTATTCACCAGAAGTTCGAATGAGATAATTTTTATTCCCTTCTGTTATACTTCCGGCACTGATTTGAATGTTATTGCCCATGAGACTTTGCTGTATTTGAGTCAGCGTCAGATTATAAGCCTGTAAGCGGTTTTGAGGAACTTCGACCCGAATCATTCTCTCCCGTCCGCCAGAAAGGCCGGCCATAGCAACCCCTTCTACCTGTTCTAAACGGGGTTGAACAATTTTTTCACCTATTTCTCGCAATTCCTCAGCAGATCTTTTCCCTTTTAAAGACAGGTACATAATGGGCATCATTGACGGATCAAACTTAAAAATCATAGGTGTACTAGCATCTTCTGGCAGATAGGGTTTAACAAATTCCAGTTTGTCTCTTACATCATTGGCAGCTTCATTCATATCAGTTCCCCAGGTGAACTCAACCATAATCTGGCTGGACCCCTCAGAAGAAGTTGAAGTAATTTTATCAATATTACCAACATTACTTAAAGTAGATTCTAAGGGCCGGGTGACAGATTTTTCAATTTCTTCAGGAGCTGTCCCTGCATAATCGGTTAAAATAATTAAAACCGGAGGATTAATCTCTGGGAATAAATCGATAGCCAAGTCCATACTGGCATAAAATCCCAAACCGATTAATAATAAAAATATAATTAAAACCGTTGTCGGTTTATTAACCGCAATTTTGGAAATCATAAATTTCTCCTAATCTATTTTATCTTTTTCAGTTAAAGGCTGTATTGTTTCTATAACTCTTACCTGTGATTTTTCATCTAAAAGAGTTTGGCCCCGAATGACTACTTCATCACCCGGTTTTAAACCTTCACTGACTTCCACTTTATTAGCTATTACTGTATCTAACTTTACTTGACGCATTTCAACTTCCCCTCTATTCTCATCCGTTCTTGTTACTAAAAAAACATAATAGAGCCCATATCGCCGGACAATACATTCTTCCGGGATTTTTACTATCCCCTCTTTTTTTTCAGTAATGACTTTTAAATCAACAAACAGGCCGGGTTTTAATAAACTTTCTTTGTCCTCCAGTAATTGAAATTTCACTTCCAGCATTCGCGTTTGAGGATTGACTACTGGACTCACTTCACTGACAACTGCATCAAAAACTTTATTAAATGCCACTGTTTTTACCTTTGCATTTAAACCAAGTTTCATGTCATTAATGTATTTTTCAGCAACATAGGATACGATTTCTAATTCCTGAAGAATACCAACTTTTGCTATACTGGTTTGCATACTTACGGTTGAACCTACCTTCAATGGTAAAGAAGTGACTGTTCCAGATATGGGAGATTTAACCGGACTGGCTTTATAATCAACTCCCGGTCGAGAAGGATCGACTTCAGCAATGACCTGGTTTTTGCGGACATAATCCCCAACACTCACATAAACCCGGCTTAATTTCCCACTGACATCCGGTAATACATCCACTTCTGTTTTAGCTTTTACATCACCAGAAAGTTCAAGAAAATCTAAAAGCTCTCCTTCAATGGCTTTTGTGGTATTAACAGCAAAAACAGTTACTTCCTTTTCACCTTTTTTCGGAGCTTCTGTTTCAGCATTAACATTGGCCTGTTCTTCTTTTTTACAGGAAATAAATGCTAATAATACTATTATGATGATAAAAATATTTCGTATTTGTTTCATTTTAGCCCTCACTTTGTTCTTTTTATAATTTCATCTATATTCATATCCAGTAAATACTCTAACTCCAGAATAGCAACAGTATAATCATACTCTGCCCGGAGGAGATTTAATCTGGCTTCTGTCAAATTGTTTTCTTCATCTTCTACTTCTAATAACTCTTTTGCCCCTTCATTGTAGGCAGCATTAGCCAGATTATAGGCCTCTTCTGCCATATCAACTGTAAGTTTCAGAGCTTCAATGGTTTCCATGGATTTTTTTAATTTTAAAATAGTTGACTTGATTTCAACTTCTTTTCCCTGTTTTAATTGCTCCATAGCTAACTTTGTTTCTTTAATTTGAAATTGCGCCTTCATCAGATCCATTTGTTCTTTAGCAAAGGGAACCCAGGAACTAATAGGTAAGGAAATCGTAAACCGGAACATCCCGCTTTGTTGTTCCCAAGGAAAATCATCATCCTCTCCATCTGAATCCGTGTCCATGTTCTCAAACCATTTATCATCCATAGGATCACCAAGAAAAGTTGGATCCATACTATAGCCTAATGAAATATTAGGAGTCAGTCCACCAATAGCCATATTCCGGGCATTTTGAAGGCTCATAATAGTCATACTCATTTCCTGAATATCCGGATTTTTTTCCAGATATTTGGAAATCAAAACTTCAGAGTTAATCTCATAAGGTACAGGGGTATTGATTTCACTGGTTAATGCAATATTTGCCTCTTCTTTCAAGCCTAAAAGCTGTTTAAATCCCAGCATGGCTAAAAGAAAACCATTTTCCAGCTCAATAAGGGCCGGCTTCATATTTTCATAAGCAACTTCCGCACTGAGTTTGGAAAGGCGGGGGACAGATCCATTTAAATAGTTTACATTGGCCTGTTCCATTCGCCGTCTTGCAGATTCCAGGTTTTTTTGAGTAAGTGCTATTTGCTTCTGCATGAGGATTAAGTCATAATATTGGGTTTGTACATTTTTAGTTAACTCTTTGGTGGCCTTTTCTAATGAGATCTTCCCGCTTTTCCAGTCAATGACTGTTTGAGCTGCTTGAAAAACCATGGCCGCATTAAAGTTAAAGGACAGATCAAAATTAGCGGATAATCCCCATTTATATCGCTCAATATCTACAGTATATGGAGTTATATAATCATAGATAGCTGAATTAGCAACATCAGCAGCATCAGCTGGATTATCAGATAAAATATATCCAGTAGTAGTTGTTGTTCGATCATCATCACTTAAATTCGATCTTGCTAAAGTTGCACTCATGGTAATAGTCGGCATGAAAATATTCCAGGAAGTTGCCATACCAAAAACTTTACTGGTTTGAGAAACCTTTTTCTGTTTCAGTCCCAGGTTATTTTCCAAGGCTAACTGAACCGCATCATTAATATCTATGGGTTGTGCCTGCCGCAATTTAATCGGATCAGCTGATTCATCAGCAAAAATGCTGAAAGATAACCATATGGTAAATAGTATTAGATAAAACTGCTTCATTATTTTCCCCTTATTTCACATTTCTTAATCAGTTTTTTACTGATTTAACCTGTCTTGAGAGTAGATTGTTTTAGTTGAAAATACTACAATCTGCTCAAAAGACAAAAAATAATTTCTGAATGGTATTATTTACCGGTTAAACGGTCATAATTTTTTGCCTGCCGCTTATCCCGCTGTAATATAACCGAAAAACATAATGATAGTCATGCAGGGTATAATCCAGATGACTCAAATCGCAATACTGAATTTGACGAATAATCATAAAATTTAAAAAAATCAGAAAGAAACGATTTTTAAATCCTCTTTTTACAAAATAATTCTCCTCAATCCCCTGATTTATATATTGATTTCTCCCTTTTAACTCTTTTTCAATTTTTTTCATCCTTTTATCCAGAGCTGAACTCTGAAAATTCAACCATTTTAAAATTTCCATAAATTTCCTGTCTTGATGAAGATAGCTGCTAATGGTTACAAAATGGCTATAGAGTTTCTCCTCAAATAATTTATATTTAGCCTGTCTTTCCTGAATAACATCACTAATCCGCAGTATCTCATCCATAATCATTTTAAAAAGCATCTCATTCTTATTTTTAAAATAAAAATAAAGGCTGCTTTTACTTATCCCCAGCTCTTTAGCTATTTTATCTGTAGTTGTATTCCAAATGCCTTCCCTGGCAGCAACATTGGCAATAGCTTCTAAAATACGATCCCTTTTTTCAATTTCTCCCGGCTTTAAAGCATCCTTTTTTTCAATCAGAGGCTGGTCAATTTTAATATCCTTATTTCCAACTCCATGCAATATGATATCTTTAATGTTTTCAGTCATCTGCTCCTGCATTCCTTGATTTTTATAATAGACAGAGCAAAAAAAGATTATTGAAAAAAGGTGATTAGTATAATGGGGAATTCTCTCTTTGGGCATCCAGGAATTCATTTTGACTAATATTGGTGTTATTTTCTGGTAAAAAATCTCCCCTTCCTGATACATTTTTTGATTCTGATATAAATATCTTTCATCATAAAGATTCATCACAAAACTCATAAAAGAGTTGTCCTGCGAAAAAAACTTAATATGTTCCTCAATAATAAGCCGAAAAAACTGGTCTGGCTCATCTGTGTTTAATGAGAGATTGAGTTGGTGAAAAAAATCAACTAATTGTTCAATATAGTAATGATGCATAATTTCAATCAGGTGCTCTTTACTATTGATATAGCGATATAAAGCAGCTTTTGATAAGCCTAATTTACTACTAATTAAAGTTAAACTGGTATTAGCAAATTTATTTTTCCCCCATTCTTTAAAAGCAGCTTTAATGATCTTATCCAAAGACATGTTTTTTTTATGCATATTATTCTCTTCTTAAATTATCATTTTTATCGAACGTTCATTAACTTACCGATCGTTCATTAACTTAATACACACTTTTATAAAAGTCAATCCCTTTTCAAATATTTTACTTTTCTCTTTTATTAAAAGTTTGTGGCATATTAAATGTTCAGTATTTGAAAAAGTTGCAATTTGGTTTACTATTTTTCATCTTTTTAAAGACAAGAAATATTTTTTCAAACCAAGGATCTTTTTGAAATTAATGAAAAAGTCTGTTATAATAAACTGATAGGTTTTATTTTTATTCGTTTTAAGTTTCTGGAGTAGTAATGGAAAAAAATCAGGTAAAAACTGTAAAAATATATTTTATTGATCCCATTGAGATAATATCTGTTGTTATCAATGCCCTCATCGAATTAGAGTTTGAGTCCTATTCTGTTTCCAAAGAGGATACTGAAAAATTATTGACTATTTTACCCGACAATATCAGAAATGTTATTTTTTTCTGTATTAATAGTAAAAGAGATATTGATTACTGGTTAGCTTATGTCGAAAAACTTCAGAAAATTGCAAATACCCATAACATAATCGGCGCTTTTGTTAGTGATAATATTGGTAATGATATACGTAATCAGTTTTTAACGAATAGTGTTGCGCTAATCAATATTTCAGAACTCAAAAAAGATACGCTGGGGGTTCTAAAAAAAATATTAATGTTTTTTGAAGCAAAAGGTAAGCGCGCTTTTATCAGGGTAAAAACATTTGGCGAAAATCAAGCCTATTTTTATATGAAAGGTAAAGAAGAACCAATCATTGGTAAAGTTTTAAATATTTCCGCATTTGCTTTTTTATGTGAAATTCAGGAAATTTATAAAGATTTTTTTGATATTAATATGTATGTTGATGAAGTTGTACTGGTTCTCAGAGGGATGCGAATAAAATGTTCAGTAAAGGTTATGGGTTTTAACAAAGACCACAACCAGTTATTTATTTTTAAATTCTGTCAATCAAAATTTGAAAACGACAAAATGGTTTATATTGAATCCAATAACCCGGAAAATAACCGTAAACTTCATGAATATATCAGAAAATGTTTAAAAATGGAATTAACAGAAAAATTCGAAGCCATGGACGAAGAAGAGAACGGGAAAAAA
>JAKSBL010000393.1 GCA_022361115.1 Spirochaetota bacterium
CAATATCAGCTGTGTCTTCTATTTTATCTTCAATCACTAATCCTGCAGGAGTACTTGGTGTATCCTTATCTCCATCAATAATTCCTAATCTACCTGCTAAAATGGAATAGTCACTGTCTGGATTTGATGCATCAAAAAATAACCCTAATGCCCCAATGGTTCTACCAGCATATGAAGAAAGATCTATGGTTCTTTCAGTCCAGCTCATAGTTGTTGAACTAGCAACATCTAGTTTAATCCAGGTATCAGGCTGATCAGTAAATGAGAGAGCTGCTTTCAGATTTTGAGAACTTCCCGGTGAGATTTCTTTAAATGCAATCAATAATGCTGAGTCATTGGTAAGAGTCAGGTTGGTCATATACAATTTTACTAAATTATCAGAAGTCAGAGCTCCGGAAATATTGAGTGAATTACCACCATAATAGGCATCAGTAAAATCATATTGGGGAATTAATTTTTCTCCACTACTTTCTGCTATCCAACGCCATGAAGGAGGGATATCCTGGATTGATCGGTTATTCCACTCTCTTTCTTTTAATTTTTCACCTTCTACAGCAAAGAAATATCCATTACCTACAGAAAAGTTGGTCACAAAGGGAATCTGGTCAATAACGGATTTGGCAGGATAATAATGGGCAATTCCTTTCCAATTGTGTTCAGTATCAGTGCTGGAAGGATCATGATTATTACCAGAATAAAATTTTTCTCCCCAGGAATAAAAATCATCTGCGTCCTGTGCAACATCAATCATTCCATTCATTTGAAAGCAAGACAGGGAAAGGGTATCAGGGGCATCAGCAACAGCCCAGGGTTCAGCCAAATCTCCGCCAACACTCCAGTAATTTTTCCAGGTTTCAAATCCAGCATGGATATCCCAGGGATCTCTGCCGTAAGAAAGTGCCAAATCTCTAGAATCGAGTAAATCCTGTTTATCATACCAGTAGTTGAGGAAAAATTCTTGAGCTGCTGGTTCTCCCTGATAGTGAAAGTACCAATCATTTTGTTCATTTAGTTCATTTTGAAAGGATACCCTTCCAGATTCGTTCCAGCTGTCATACATCATAATTCTTATTCCTTTTGGGGTTCCCGCTTGGTTAAAGTAAATAAGAAAATCCCGGAATGTTTCAGCTAGTTCGGGTGTTCCCTGTTCTTCCAGATTGATAAACCAGCCGTCAAAGCCATAATATTCAGCTATTTCAATCATTTTATCTGCACCAGGAAAGGTATCTCCAGTTTTTTGCAGTAAAATCGGCAGTTCATCAGCTTTAGGATTGATAATTAAACTGTAGACTTTAACACCATTACGGTGACATGCATCAATCATTTCAACTGATGGTAGGGTATTCCAGTTATTAAATTGAATATAAATGTCATTGTATTGCCACCAGGTAAAAGTTTGAATA
>JAKSBL010000596.1 GCA_022361115.1 Spirochaetota bacterium
GCGATTGGTTATTCAAGACTCGTGGGTGATTATAAATCTGGAAAATACTACTTTTTATTAAAAAAAACGTGATATACTGGTAGGGTAACTAATCCTGTTAAAGCATTATTATTAAAATAATAAGGATATTCAATGAAAAAATTATTCCTGGTCTTTTTTACTGTATTTCTATTAGTATCAGCTATTGCTGACAATCCCTTTATTTACTTAATTTATCATAAAGATATTATGATAAATCACTTTATTTTAGAGGGAAAAAATATTCCAACTACTATTACGGAAACTAATTTTAGAGGAGAGTTAGAACCATACCCTCAGATAGATGATGATCAAATTTATCAAAGATTACAGATTGCTTATCAAGCATATGATAATAAAGAATATCACCAAGCAGCTCAAATTTTAAATCAATTATATAAAAAAGATAAAAGCAATCCTTTTCTATTAAATCAATATGCACGTGCCTTATATTGGTCCAATAGTAAAAAGAGTTTTCGAATTTATAAAAAACTGATCCAGTTGTTAGATCATCCGGTTCATAAAAAAGGCAATTATTTTTATATTGATACTTCAAAATATCAGGATTTACCTCAACAAATTCATCATCCTGAAATAGCAACAGAAATGACTGATCTCTATAACCAGCTTAACAAAAAATTTAAAACTCAGTATAATACAATTGATGTTTGGTTTATTGAAGCATACTGGAAAATTGGTACCCTTTATCTGGACCGTAAAGATTATCTATCTGGTGCCTACTATATTACTAAAGCTTTATTTTTACTAAATAATAACCCAAAACTAGCTGAACAGGCATTTGGTTACCTGGCCGAATCTTATTACTTTCTTGATAAACCAGCTCTATCTTTATATTGTGCGGAAATTACCAAGCAAATCAATCCTGAAAATAAATATGTAGAATACTTTATTGATCAGATTGCAAAGCAAAAAGATAAAAAAATGCAAAAACAGCATTCCAAAGAATTAGAGAATATTGTGAAAGATCTTTATAATTTAGTAGCCAGTGGCCCTGATAGAAATTCTCAATGTTATGCAATTATTCAAAAAGCTTATGAATTAATCAAGAGTAAGAGGATCATCTTAAAATTAATTAAGGATCAAGAAAGCGGTATTTTATCTGGTGCAGAACTGCTGATCTCCAGTGAAAGTCAGATTCCAGTTATTCAAGTGAGTGATAAATTGCTCAGTATATATGCAGATTGTCCTTCAATTGTTTACTCCATACTGATTCATGAATTTCAACACACTTTAGATTATATGAAAGATCCACAATACTTTCTGTCAATCAGAAATAATGAGTTAGAAGAATTTTTATATGAAATGGATGCTGCTTATATAGAAGCATTATTTATTCGAGATTATTTACAGCCAATTTATGAACTTTCACCTTTTGAGAATTTTTTAATCATGAGTTTAGAAAATGATAACCTGGCACAATTTTCAAATTTTTTTAAGCAAACAGATATGAATTTAGTTTATCGTCTATATGGACTGCGTAAAGACCAAGAGAAAAGTTATACTGATGATTTAGCTGAATTAATTCGAACTGGAAAAGAGTTAATCAAAAATTACGAATATCAGCACGACAAGGAAGATTGGGAACGTTATACAGATATTGTTTCATTGTATAGTTTTAATCAGTATGTCCCTCAGATTTTTTATGACACCTTAGTTGGAAAAGCAGGTAATCAGGAGAGTCCAGATGAGTTGAATCAAAAAGAACATTCTCCTGAGTTATATGATATTTACTTAAAAATAAGTGAATTAATGAAACCCCATCTTGAGGAATTTGAAACCTATTACCAGGAGAATTTAGATAAATTTGAATCCTATTATCATTAAAAAAGGTGGTTCTAAATTGAGAGATTACCTTAAATTTATTCTTTGATAAAAATTGAGGTCATTTACAAATCAATTTTGATTAATGGAACTAACATTTCTTCATCAGTTAAACCTCCATGCATGGCAACTGGAAAAGCAGAGGATTTAGATGGAGGATAAGTACTTATCCCTTTATCAGAATTACCAATTAATAGATAATCACCAATAAAATCATCCACTCTTGGATGGGGAGTTCCAGAGCCTAATAGATTTTGATCAAGTACTTCTTCTCTTGATAAGATAACAAAATCATTCTGGTATTTTAGAATCTCTCCCTTAAACTGATCCATTCTATGGGGTTTTATAAAAAGAGTGAGAAACCGTGGTTCAAAAATTGGAGGAAGAATTAAGGACTGAAAAAGTTTTTTATCTTGAACCAAATCATAATAATGAGAAATATTTAAAAGCCCATGATCAGCTGTTAATAGTAGTAAAGTCTCTCCAGATTGATTATCTTGATAAAATTTTTTCAATTCATCATTTACTGAACTAATATAATCACTGACTAGGTGATGATTTGTTCCATGATTATGTTGGATATAATCAGGATTAGAAGAATAGATATAAATAAATTTAAAATGCGAATTATTTTGAATCAGTTTTTTTAGCTGGAAAAAAAGATCTTGTAGAGAGTGATATGGCACAAGATGTGTATTAATACTAGATATACGGCTAAAGCCAGAGTGAGCAATATGCTCTTCAACAAAATAAAATTGATCTAATTCTTTTTGTAAACCAGATATTTGTTGAGAAATGGTTTTCCAGTTCATTTGTTCGTAAATATTAAATTGCAGAGAGTTTAGAGGTTGATGTGAGTTATGATCGATAAGAGGCAGAAAATCAAGAAATTGATAACACTCTTTGAAAAAAAGGGTCCAGCCTAATGCACCATGTTCGATTGGGCTTAAACCAGTCAAAATACTGGATAAAACAGAAGTTGTGGTAGAGGGACAAAGAGAAGTTAAAGTAGTCAGGTAATGTTTTTTTATAAAATCAACCTGCTCAGGCTTTTGCTTTTGTAACAGTTTTTCACCTAATCCATCTAGAAGAATCAATATAATATTCTTTTTTTTAGAAAATCCTTCTAATGGCAGACAAGGAAGTGGTGAATAAGATGATGGAATTCCGTATGAATTTACAATCGAAGATAATAAGTTGAGAACACAATTTTGATAATTTGGATAAACCAGTTTATATTGCATTTTTTCTCCAGTGATATTTCAAGTTATGTTAAATATACAAGAGGTATTTGCAAAAGTAATCATATTTACAATAGAGGCGTATATAATTATATTTTTTATAAAAAATGATCGGTGACATAATATGACACTATTATAGAATATTATTATAAATATTAAAGAAAAAATGATTAGTAATTTTTCTTCAATTTCAATATAATAGGAGGAAAAGTTTATTCTGGAAAGATGGAATGATAAATCTCTATTGCAGTAATCAAGCAGAAATATTGTTAGAACAGCTTTGTCAAAAAGTGAAACACCCACCAGGAAATCCCTTTCAACCAGAGTATATTGTTGTGGAAAATCGGGGGATGGCTACCTGGTTATCCTGTCAGTTAAGTCAAAAACTTGGAGTATGGGCTAATTTTCAATTTCCTTTTCTTCAAAGAATTCTTGAGACAATTTTTAAAGCAATAATGCAAATTGAGGATATTCATGAGATTTTAATAGACAGAGATGAATGGCTTTTTCTCATTATGGCTGAGATATCTGGTGCAGAAAAATCTGATTATAAAAATATTTATCAATATATCCATTCGGATTCAGAGTTACAAATTGGCTTAAAAAGTTTTCAATTGTCTAAAAAAATTGCTCAGATATTTTATAGTTATTCCTTGCTTCGTCCTGAACTCTTAGAAAAATGGAGTCAGGATTGCCTATGTTACCATGATGAGGATGAAAAATGGCAGCAGAAATTATTTAAAAAAGTGATTACTAAAACTGATAAATCTTTGATTTCATTTTTAATAAAAAAACTGAAAGAGTATCCAAAAGTAAAAGGGAGTTTTAAAGATCTCCCACAAAGAATTGCCCTTTTTGGAATTTCTAACATACCCAGAGCCTATCTTGATATTTTAAATGTTCTTTCTTCTTACATTGAAATAAATCTATTTATCTTTGCACCAGTTGAACCAATCTGGCATGATTTCGAAAATAAAGGAGAAATCTATCAAAAGTTAGAAGAGCATAAAATACAATCCCATTTACAAGTAAACCAAATTGAATTAGGCTCACCATTAATGACCTCTCTTGGCAGTATAGTTTTAGATTTTCATTATCAATTAGTAAAAAAATTTTCATTGTCTAAAATTGATAAGCATTTTCAAAAAAATCTTGATACTACTATTCTGGGATCTATACAAAATAGTATTTTAACAGGAAAATCTGTTTTTGCTGCAACAACAAATTCTGAACAAGATGATTCTATATGTATCCATTCTTGTCACAGCCGTCTGAGAGAAATTGAAGTGATGAAGGATCAATTATTAGATTTACTGAATTATGATGAAAATCTGGAAGCACATGAAATTGTAGTAATGGCACCTGATATTGAGGAATATGTTCCTTTTATTGATGCAGTTCTACAGCAAGATGAACCAGCAAAGATTCCTTTTAGTATTGCTGATCGTCCAATACAAGAACAAAGTGTTTTATTTCAAGCTTTTTTTTATTTACTCAGCCTTAAATCCAGCCGTTTAACGGTTACTGAAGTTTTTGACTTATTAAGTTTTCCCATTGTTTATCAGCATTTTAATATAACTAGTGAAAATATCAGGCAATTAAAGAATTGGATACAGCAGCTGGATATTCGCTGGGGTATAGATAAGGAACATAAAAAACAGAGAAATCAAATTGATAGCAGGCAGCATAGTTGGTTAAATGGATTGAAGAGAGCATATTTAGGTTATGCTTTTGGAAATGAATCAGATTTAATTCATCAAAATCTCCCTTTCACAGCTATTGAGGGGTCAGCAATTTTAACTTTAGGAAAATTTACTGACTATTGTGAAAAATTATTTTTCATTATAGATAAATTAGAACTGGATCACCCTCATTTAGAGTGGAAAAAACTTTTTCAGGATATGATGACTCTGTTATTTGCAGATACTCAAGAGTATTCCTTGGATAGAGAAAGATTATTTTCATTAATCAATGATTTTTCTCAGTTTGCTATCCAAAGCCAGTTAAGTGCTCCATTGGATGTGCAGTTTACAAAAACTTTTTTTGA
>JAKSBL010000037.1 GCA_022361115.1 Spirochaetota bacterium
TTCTCCGCCTTTTGGCATGGCATCAAGAGCATTAACGACTAAATTCATGATTACTTGTTCCATTTGTCCAGCATCTGCATAAATATGATAGAGATCAGGAGATAGTTTGGTATTCAGTTGTATATTTGCACCAATTAAGCGATTTAACATCTTTTCCAAATTTATGATTAGTTCATTGAGATTGATACAGGTTGGCTTAAGTGGCTGTTTTCGGCTAAATAAAAGAAGTTGACGGGTTAGATTTGCTGCTCTAATACCGGCATTATAAATTTCTTCCACATCCTCTCTGAGGTCATCTTCTTCGGCAAGGTTATTCATAACAAATTCACTGTAACTTTTTATAATAGTTAATAGATTGTTAAAATCATGAGCAATTCCTCCAGCTAAAGTACCAATTGCTTCCATTTTTTGTGAATGCAGTAATTGTTGTTCCAGGTCCTTTCTTTCTGTCATATCCAGAAATGTTCCAATAAATTGTTTCACTTCTCCCTCTTTATTTCTTAAAAATACTGAATCACGGGAACAACACCAACACCATTCTCCATTTGCTTTTTTAAACCGATATTCAATCTCAAAAACTTCATTATCATCGGCTGTTTTTAATTGTTCCATGTGTTGAAAAATTGATTGTATATCATCAGGGTGAAATAGGTTAAGAATATGATCTTCGCTCATAGAGTTAAGATCCTCTAAAGAATAGCCTAATATTTTAGTATATTGAGTATTAATATAGATATTGTTCTGCTTCTCAAAATCATAAATATACATTCCATTTAATGATGAATTTAGAATTTGATTAGCAAAGATTTCTTTCTTTTTAATCAGCAATTCTTTTCTATTCCGATCCAGAGTAATCCCAATGCTATAACTTATCTTTTCCAGGTACTGAATCAAGTCTGAATCAAACATATTTGCCCTTTTATCATTAATTTGCAGCAATCCAATATTTTTTTGACCTGATTTTAATGGAATCAAAGCAATAGATTGATAGCCGAATTTATAACAACTGTTTCCAGAGATAGCTGATTTCGAGAGATGTGATTGTTGAATATAATTTTCCAAGTTATTGGTCCAGAAACTACCTCCCTCTGTAAAATTTGTTTGGTTGTGATCAATGTTGCCTTGTATAACTTTTCCACAAAAGCCCCCTAATATGGGTTTATCTTGAAATTTACTATTCATTTGCTGATCCGGACATAAATGATATTCTTTTTTAATAAATTCTTCAGGAAAACCAATTGTTGAAAAATAAGGGTAATCATCCCCTTCTTTTAACCGGACTCCAATAGAATGAAAATGAAAATTGTTTTTAATTTTTTCCATTATATAATTAACAATGGAATCTATATCTGTAGCTTGATTGAGGAACTCAAGAATATCTGTTGCCAGTTTTTGCCGATTTGTAATGTTTTTTAGTCTATTTTCTTTTTCTTTTTCTACTTCATTGATTAATTTTGTAAGTATCTCAGGAATATGTTCTAAGAAATCTTTATCCTTAATAAAGTAATCATGCGCTCCATGCTTCATGATATTTACTGCTAATTTTTCATCATGATTGCCGTTTATCATCACAAAAGGGACTTTGATTTTTTCTTTTTCTAATTTATTAATGAATTCCAAACCTTCATAATCAGGTAAACTATAATCCATAATAATCAACTCATAGGCTTCACGGGAAAGATCAGCTAACGCTTCTTGGCCTGTCACTGCAATATCACTGGAAAAACCACTATTCCTTAATGAATTTTGTAATAATTGATTTAAATTTTTATCTTTTTCTACAATTAAGACTTTATTTTTATGATTCATATTATCATCCTACTAACAAATTCAATTAAATAAAAAATCTATAATTTTTTTAAAAATACGACTAGTATTAATTATTTGTAAAAAAACTAAAATGTCTGTCGGTTCCACTCATTAAGATATGTCATCCTTTTTAAATAATCTTTGTAGTAAAATCTAAATCTCATAAATGAATTTTTGTGTTTCTTACTTGTCATTTTGAGAAATTTATGAATAATATAAAATCATGTTTACAGTATTTCTAAACGGTTTAGTTACCGGATTAATTTTACAAATAGCTGTTGGGCCAATATTTTTCCATATTTTAAATATTTCTCTCCAGAGAACCTTGGGAGATGGTTTTATTGCTGTTACAGCAGTAACTCTTGTTGATTACTTATATATTATCCTGGCAATTTTTGGTGTGGGAAAACTGTTAGAAAAAGATAAAGTGAAAAAAATCTCTGGAATTATTGGCGCTTTTATATTGATATTATTTGGTATGGTAATGATTTATCAAGCGCATATAAAGGTAAATATGAATTTACCGAATATTTCCAGCCGGGCAGATTATTGGGGGAGTTTTATCTCAACTTTTATTTTAACCATTTCCAATCCATTGACTATTTTGTTCTGGACAAGCTTGTTTACTTCTAAAGCAATTGAGAATAATTATTCCCTGGATCAGCAAAAGATCTTTGGGGTTGCTGCTGGTTTTGCTACTCTGATTTTTCTGGGATTAACAGTTTTGATTTGCACCTTATTGAAAACCGCTATTCCACTGATCTGGGTTCATAGCTTAAATATTGTTGTGGGTTTGATTCTCATCTTCTATGGAGTCATCAGGTTGTATAAATTACTAAAAATATCTGGATTAAGGTAGTGTTAAAAGTTTTATTGGCTGATGATAAAGAACAAAAAACATGAAATCTACCAAAATTTATTCATTGAATATATTTTAATGAATGAAATAAAAAAAGAGGCAATAAATTAACAATTACGGTTATTCAAAATAAACAATTAACTTTTAAGAGGATTCATGCAAAAAATTAAAGTATATCAAATAGATTCATTTACAAAAGAGTTATTTAAAGGTAATCCTGCTGGTGTAGTAATAAATGCAGATGGATTAACAGCAGAGCAGATGCAGCAAATTGCCAGAGAGTTAAATAACTCTGAGACAGCATTTCTTCTGTCTGCTCAAGACCATGAGCAAGATGGCCAGATTCGCTATTTTACTCCGATTACTGAAGTACCAAGCTGTGGACATGCTACTTAAAGCAGTAGAAGAAAACCTGGATTCTGGTGTATTAAAAATGAAGACAAATATTGGTGTACTCCCTTTTGAAATAATTAAAACGGTTAATGATTATCAAATAATTATGACACAAGGTAAATTTGAGTTAAGTCCAGAGCTAGATCAACAAAATAAAAAACAGATACTCAGAGCATTGGGATTAAAAAATGAAGATTTAGATTTAAGATGCCCAATACAGATTGCTTCTACTGGACACTCAAAAGTGATGATTGGTATAAAGAGCAGAACAAAACTTAATGAAATTTCACCTGATTTAAATGATTTAACAAAGTTAAGTAAGTTGATTGGCTGTAATGGATATTTTGTCTTCACTTTTGACTCAAATAATAAGGATATCCTAACTTTTGGGCGTATGTTTGCACCAGCTATTGGGATTAAAGAAGATCCGGTAACAGGAAATGCCAACGGCCCTTTAGGGGGTTATTTAGTTCATCACAAATTAGCTACCATACATCATAATAATTTTGAGTTCAATGGTGGCCAAGGAGAAAAAACAGGACGCTTTGGTATAGTGAATGTGAAAGTTTTAATAGAGAATGCAAAACCATCAGTCATTCAAATCAAGGGGTTTGCAAAAATAGTATTTAAAACTGAGATTGAGTTATAAAATTAAAAAGAGGGGTGATCAAAATGATTGAAAAAAAAGATTTTAACTCCCCTTTAGAAATTGCTCATGATATTTTCAGGGAACAATGAAGTCTACATTTTATGCTCTTTAAAAAAGAAAAACAATTAGATGAATTATGGTTTTTCTATCACTTCAGTAGCATAATGGACAACTAAATAATATCCCTTATTTTCTTCGTCGATGAGTAATCCTAAACCGATATAATTAAAGTGAGGAGCAATAATACTGCGGTAGTGCGCATTTTCCCATTTGTTTGTTTTATCTTTTTCGCTCATATAACGGTCAAAGGCTGTTTTAATCCTTGTAATGACATATTCATTATAATCACCTGAGGTATAATCAAAATAACCCCAAGCCGTGTTTTCTGTAAAAGTAAAACCATGTTGATTTTTAAAAGTAACGCCCTGTTGTGCAAACCATTCTTCAATTGCTGGATAATTGTAGAACTTTGAATCATCAAGATCCCTTTTATGGGTAATCGTTCCCCTTTTTAGACTAATCTGACACCAATTTAAAGCTGTTTTATTCAAAGTCTCATTGTATTGATAAGGTTTTAAACCATACTTCTTTCTTTCTTCATTATACCAGGAGAGCCAGGTTTTACAAATATACTCCATGTCCAGTTGTGCTGCTTGACTGGAATTGGTTTTTTTCTGTTGACTAAAAAGAGTAACTTGATTCTTATATAAAAGAAAAAAAAGAATAATGATAAATTGAATGGCAATAATGCTGTTTTTTATCATACTAATACTAGTATACACTGAATAACTAGTTTTTGTCTATATGCCAAATGGTATGAATTTGTCCTCAACCGTTACATTTCCTTAATAAGGTTAGGGTTTTAGTGATTCCTTTCATCACAATAAACCGGACAGAACTTGGTCCATTCTTAAGAATTATGCCTCGGGAGTGTCTGATTAAGACTTTGCTTGATGCAACATCTGCATTTTTGAATGGATTGGCTATTTCTGAAATTTTAACAAAAACTAGTAATATTCCTGATTGATTGCTGACTGATAGTTGTTTCCTTGAGCTCTTTTTTTTATTGCTTCGTCATTTTTTTTGATGACTGAAGAAATAAAATCATCATATGGTACATTATTAATATCCAATAACCCAAAATTTGAATTCTCTCCAATATTGGCATTATCCAATTTTGCACCATAATAAGATTGATCAAAATAGCAAAACCAATGGTAACCGATAATATACGGCTTATCTAAAAATATCTGCACTTGTTGATTATACCAGATACCTCTTTGCTTTTGATTTTTTACTAATGAAATAAAATCTGGTAATTGATTCATTTTAGCTGGATCATACACCTGGTCGCCAGGTAGATTTATTTGAGGACGCACTTCTTTTGCTCTGACAGAAAATTCTGTAACGAGAATGGGTTTTTTTGCTATTTGATAGTATGTTTGCAGGTCATCTGCAAAGCTGCAAATATGAAAATAATCATAAATATAATCAATACATTTTATAGTAAGGTGATGTAAATCTGCTTTTGACAAGTTTTGATAGAAAACAGAATCCATTTCTCCTAAATTTGTTTTTTTTCTGATGTATCTACGAAAAATCCAGGCACTTAATTTTTGCCATAAATTAGGATTTGCATTTAAACCTATCTGTGAATAAATATCTTCATACAACTCATTATTTGGGGACTCTTCAAAAGAATAAGTAGTACTACCAGGATCATATGCCTTTGTCCAATCATAATGATTAACACAGAGGGCATCAACAAACTCAGCAGCTACCTCTACTACCGATTGCGGAGTACATGGAGCAAAGTATCGATCACTAAAAATCAAGTGGTTTTGGTCAATTTCTCGAATGGTTGACACACATTCTGAATAAAACTTTTTAGCAACCTGTTTTGTCCACTCTTCTCTCAATTCGACTTGATGAAAGCCATCCTTCTTCAACATTGTATTTTCTGGAATAGAAGAATAGGTGTCATTATTCTGTATTATAAATTGATTTAACAATTTCCCCAAGAGCATTTTATCAACTAACGTAGCATTTTTTATATATATCTGGATGGGTGGTATTTTAGATTTGAATTGACTATAATCAAATGATTTCATATCTTTAAAAGCTTTGATTTGGTCAGAAGGAAATAAAAAAGCCATTGCCTTTTTACAACGGTTTATTGGTGATAATTTACCAGCATATTTTGGTACATTGTTGTCATCACGATAAAACCTTTCAATAAAATCAATTAACTCATTTTTACCAGGAGAATGATTCAGCATTAAATATTTGTAAATAAGGTCTTCTGCTTTCGAATTAGTATCAATAGGGCCCCACATATATTCATTACCCAAGGTAATTCCAATAAGATTTTTTCTGTTTTTATGAAGGTTAATCTCTGATTTTAATTGATTCAGCAGGTTTTGAAAATCCTCACTCCAAAAATCCTTAATTTTGCCATTATTAAAACAATCCAGGTTTTTAATGTAGGGCATGTAAGCTGTTAATCCTTCGTTAGAAAAACCTCCGATAGTATTAAAATTCCAATTTTTCATTCTGCTCATCACTTCTCTTGCCCAGATTGAGTAGGACTTATCCTCAATAGCTTTATCAGGATATTTTCTACTTTTAGAATGATATTTGCCATGTTGACTAATCCATAGCTCTTCATAAGGATGCTTTCCTGTATGCATTTCTTTTGTTGTGCGGATAGTCATTCTATTAATCCCAATGGAATAAAAAGGGTTGCCATCTGGATCAATCAAATTAGCCATTCCTTTTTCATCATTATTAATAATTGTAAAGTAATTATTTTGAGGAATAATCAAGTTTAAGTTCATAGTAAAAAGCAAAGCAAATATAAAAATCTTTTTCATTAATACCTCATTATTTTTTTGAAGACTACCTGGTATTTATTGATTCGTTTTAAACCAAGTTCATTCTTTTATGTTATATTATATCTCAAAGGATTGATAAACTAACTTTTTACTTTTTTACCAATACTTTAATCAATTACTAAGGACTGAAAAATGAAACACCCCATAACAATTGGTATTTTACTATTTCATGAAGTCGAGGTACTGGATTTTGCTGGCCCTTTTGAAGTTTTCAGCATAACCGAAAGCTTGGAAGATAAATCAAAATTATTCAAAGTTTATACGATTTCAGAAAAAACTGGAATGATCCAGGCTCGAAATGGCCTGAAAGTACTTACAGATTATACTTATGATCAGTGCCCAGAACTAGATGTTTTAATTGTTCCGGGCGGATATGGTGCAGAAAAAATTGAAGTAAATAATCCTATTACCCTTAACTGGTTAAAAATTATTTCTACAGAGACAAAAATAACAGCATCGGTCTGTACAGGAGCATTCTTACTAGCAAAAGCAGGAATAATCACTAATCATAAAGTAACAACACATTGGATGGATTGTGATTTATTACAGGAAAAATATCCTGATTTAAAAGTGGTTAACAATACTAAATTCGTTGATCAAGGAAAAATAATTACAGCTGCTGGTATTTCTGCCGGCATTGAAATGTCTCTCCACTTGGTCAAGAAACTCTGTTCTAAAGAAGTTGCTCAATTTACAGCAAAAAGGATGGAATATGAGTGGTTAGATGAGACAGAATAACAATTCCCCTTTTTATTTTTCTAAATCTGACAATAATACAAATTGAATTCCATATTGATTCCGTTTTTGGTAATACTCTTTTAAAACCAGAGCTAAATTCTTTGTCTGAACATGTCCAATCCCAATAGCCACCCCTTTTTGTTTTGCTTCCTGAATGAGCTTGTCCATAGCTTGTCGAATGGCTTTGAGGCTATTTTGATTATCTAAAAAAACATCCCGTTCATAGTAAGACATTTTTTCTAAAGAGGTGATTTCTTTTGAGACTGTTTTTAAAGTAGTCATGGAATCTACCCAGATTTTATTCTTTCTATCTAATTCTTTTAGAACAATACTCATTAATCTGGCATCACTAACCGCTTTTGATCCCATATGATTATTGGCACCAATCACTGCAGGATAACGATTGAGAAAGACTTGGATCTGATTCTTTATTTCCTGATCTGTCATGGTAGTCAGTATTGCATTCGGCTCTACATATCTTGCCCCTTTTTCTGGTTCCATGGGAATATGGAGAATCATTTCTTTACCAGCTTGCTTCATAATCTGATAGAAATTATCTGATTCTTCTACATCTGGGATCAGAGCAAAAGTTAATGGCATGTTTAATTTTAAAAAATCATAAGTTGAATTATAACTATAACCTACATCATCTAAAATAATAACTATCTTTGGGGTATCATCTGGTAAGGGATATTCCTTTCTCTGGGGTGACTGAAAAATTAATTTCTGATGCTCAACAATAGCATCTTTTTTCATATTCATTTTAGTTTGTTCAATTTGTTCATAATCAGGCTCACTTGACTGAACCTTTTGTCGGTAAGTGATTACCGGAGTAGACTGTTTAGGTGATTTTTTTTGACGGATAACCGCCTTCTCTACTTCATTTTGAACGATTGCTTTATCTAATTGTTGACTCATTTGATGATCCCAGAAAATATAAATGGTGCCTAATTCGGTAAAAATCTTGTTATTTCTGGTAAAGGTCAATTTATTGATGCCCTGATTAATCTTCATTTCAATTTTTTCAAATTGTAGTTCTATTCCATAATGCTGATTTAATAAATGATAGGCTGTCTCTTGTGTTTTATAAGCAGGTTTTTTATCCAGTTTGAGAATAGTCAATTCTTCTGCTTCCTCAACAATGAGAGGCTGATAAACTGAGATTAAGTCATTTTTAATATCTTCTTTTAATTTCTTAGGAAAATAAAATAATGTATAAATAATCAGAGCGATAATAATAACAGCAAAAATAGACATACAGGCAATAAGAATCAGAAAATTGGATTTATTCTTTGAAGTACGTCTTTTTCGTGTTGTCTTTTTTTTGGGTTTATTTGAACGATAAGCTCGTTTTGGAGAAGAGGCTTGAGTTTTTTTGGCACTATCCATCAGAGTTTTTTGATTGTGGATATTATTGTACTTTCGTTTTGCTGGTTTCTTTTTACCTGAATTATCGTTTTTTTTTGCCATAAATAATTTTACCTGTTTTTTGAAAAGTCATTGTAACATAATGGGAAATTTTGATCAAGGAAAGGAATGTTTATTCTACTTCAAAAACACCATCCCAGGTTTCTAAGGGAGGTATATAAAGAAAATCTTTACATCTCTGTAAATAAATAGCAGCAGGAATATCATCTGGGACTATTTTTAAGCATTGTCGAAAATAAGAACTAGCTTCTTCAAAACTCTGACTCTCAAAGAGTTTTAATCCTGCATGAAAGTAATCCAGTATAGGTGCCACTGTACTCTCCTGTTCACCCATCAGTAGTTCAAACAAACGGATAGACCGCTCAACTCCCTGTACTTTTATCCGATCCAGCATTCTTACTTTTAAGCGTTCTTTATGGAGTTTATAAATATTATCTGATATGACGACTTTTACATGAAATTTACGAGCAACTTTAATCAGTGCAGGAAGAATATTTAATGAGGTTCCAAAATGATCATACCCAATCTGAGTATGTTTTTTAACAAGTTTAAACCACTCTTTCTTCGCATGTATTGCAATAGGTAATACATGTTCTTCTTGATTTAACACTACAGGTATTTTATTTATTTCCTCTGCAGCTAAAACAGCCTCTTTTGTATGTTCTTCTTTAATGGGGGGAACTCCAAAATAGACAATAATGTTTTTTGGATTATTTATATTGATTACCCCATCATATTTTTTGATGATCTGTTCAATCTTCATATTATCTTGATCAATCGTCTCAACATCTTCCTCATTTTCTGAATATCTTAAAAAAATGGAAGTATCAATCATCAAAAATGTAGCTGTAATAGCTTTTAGATCAAATTTCCATTGAGTTTTTCTCCAAAATCCGGCTATTTCTTTGCGATATTTCATGGATATCGTATTACCAAATATTTGATAAACAGAGGTTGACCAAACAGCTTTCTTAATCAGTAGTAAAATGATTCCTAAAAAGGTAGTACAAACCATTGTTAATAAAAATGCGACAATAGGAAAGTCAATTCTCAAATATATTCTTAAGCCAACATAGGAAGCGACACCTAATAGTAATAAACCAATCTGGCAAAATATTTTTAATACCCAGCTATCATTTAAGCCATACAACAGAATAATTAAAGAAGCAAGTAGTGCAAAAACTAAAAAAAGTAAAATCAATGGAAAACGCAATAATGTATTGCCTGATTTTATGATATTTTTTTGATAAAGAATATTTTTAATCCAGAAATAATTCCCATTCGTTACAATATATATATCTGCATTGGTGATCAAGGGCTGATAAGTCTTCTTTGAACTGTTCCATTCTTTAACTTGTTCTTTGATGAGATTTAATTGGGCATTTTGATCCGAATCTGCTAAATCTTCAATTTCATAGATCGAGCTAAGGATATTTTCTTCTGCTGCAAAATCAGGCTGATTGTTTTCTTGAGAAAATAGATTTAACTCACTTAACTGATCAATAATATCATTACGTAGGATAAAATCTTTTTCCCAATCAGAAAAACTAATCGGCTCTAAAGTATCCTCATAATATTCTTGATTTCCTGTACTAACGCGAGATTTTTCATCATAAAAAAATTGATAGGGATTCAGTTTTAGACTAAAAAAACCAAATTCTAAACTCTTAATATTTTGTTTTGTTTCTATTAAGTAGAGCAAAAAAGGCAAAGAGAGTATATATTGATTTTCTATTTTATAAAGAAGATCGATATTACTAAGATCCCAATACTGAATTTCAGATGGCATAATACCGATTTTTTCAGCTGAAAAAATTATATCTGGATTCAGTTTTTTTTGTGATAATAAACGGGCAAAAAAGAATTTATTCTGAGAGTTGATAAAAAGAAAATTTTTCACAATTTCCGGGTTTTTTTTGTAATAGCTGATTCTATTAAATCCTTTTCTAATTTCACCTGTCATAACAGAGATAATAGTAGAATCATTAGCAATCATTTGGTTGATCTCGTTTAACTTGTTTTTATTAGCTAGTTTATTAAATTGATTATCAATTATGATTTTATTTGCTTGAAAATACTTCAATAAATTTAACAGAGATAATAATTTTTCTGAAGAAATGTTTTTTTCTATATTTATGATTAATTTTTTATCTAAATTTACAGGTTTTGATTGAGTTTTTTTAAAAAACTTATCCACAAAAATATTTACTGGATAGTTTTGGTCATAGGTTTTTAAATAAATGATAAACAATAACAAAATTGAAATAAGAATAAAAACTAAAGTTGAGATTAATGTCTTGATTTTTGGATGAAGCAAGGTTTCCTCTAATGATTTATATAATATCTTTTTTATATTCTAAGTTAATTCTCGCCAAATTACATGAAAAATTTTAATTTTTTTGGGATTCCTGACTGGAATTTGCAGAATTTATATTATCCCTACAATTAACAGTACTAAGCTTCCATAGAGATTATATTATCATAGAACAGAAAGCATTAAAAATGGAATTGCTTTAGGATGTGATTATTTTTTTGTTTGACGAAATGGAATGATTTTTTTATAATAGGGCACATTTTTAGTTTATGATTTTTTAGGATGGATTAATCATTATGGATTTAACAAATTTTATTGCTATCAGCTTCTTTATTGTACTGATCTTGTCTATTTTTTTTAAACTAATACTGGATTTTTTTAATTATCAATATCGGGAAAAGAATCAGGCTTTTATTCCTGAACCTTTAAAAGAACATATTAACCAGGATAAACTAATCAAAATCAATCAATATACTAATGATAAATTAAAATTAGAATTGATACTTTTTTTTGTTTCCAATATTTTCCTGTTAATTATCTTATTTTTAAAAATTATTCCTTTATTCTATCAATGGCTTGATAATTTTTTTGATAATACTTATCTGATCGGCCTGATTTTTTTTGGAACCTGGTCATTCTTTAATCTAATAATAGGAATACCTTTTGATTTATATCAGCAATTTGTTTTAGAAAAGAAATATGATTTTAATCAAATGACACTGAAATTATGGTTTGCTGATTTGTTTAAAAAACTCATTTTAGGTGTTATTCTGGGAATCATCTTATTACTCCCACTGTTACTTTTTCTTTATCACTTTACAAACTGGTGGTGGTTATTACTCTGGGGATTTCTTATGGTTTTTTCATTCATCATGCAGATTATTTATCCCTCATTCATTGCTCCCTTGTTTAATAAATTTAATCCACTGAGCAATGAAGAGTTGCGGACTAAAATTGAAAAGTTACTAGAGAATACCGGCTTTCATTCAAAAGGGGTTTTTGAAATGGATGCTTCTAAACGATCCACGCACTCCAATGCTTATTTCTCTGGTTTTGGTAAGTCAAAAAGAATTGTTTTATTTGATACCATGATCGAACAGCTGAACGAAGGAGAAATCATTTCTGTATTAGCTCATGAATTAGGCCACTTCAAATTAAAACATATACGCAACCGTTTATTATTATCCGCGGCTTTTAGTTTGATTATCTTTTATATTTTGCATCTTTTAATTGATCTCCCTTATTTTTATCAAGCATTTCATCTTAGTCAACCAGTGCGGTTTATAGGCATTTTTCTTTTTCAAATCTTTTTGTCTCCTTTTGGTTTTTTCTTGTCACCTATTTCATCCTATTTTTCCAGAAGGAATGAATTTCAGGCAGATGAATATTCCATTCAGTTTTCTCAAGATAAGAAATCTTTTAGCAATGCTTTAATAAAACTCAATATAGATAATCTTTCTAATTTAAATCCTCATCCAATTTATGCCTGGTTTTATTATTCTCATCCTCCATTGTTAAACAGGTTAAAACACATTGAGGAGATTTAAGATAAACAAAAAAAATAATCACAGCAGGAGCACGGATCAGCCCTAAGAACACAGATGCAAATAACAATTTGCTTTGTTTTCCAAAACTTTTTTCGAATATTGTGAAGAAGAAAATTATTTTATTACGCCTTATATCTCAATAATTTTAATTTTTTTATGGTTTTATTTTTGCACTTATCATAATGAGGACAAATATTTACTTACTCTTATAGTAGTAACTTTTTTGAAAAAAGTAGAAA
>JAKSBL010000073.1 GCA_022361115.1 Spirochaetota bacterium
GGATAATTTATTATTTTCATTTTTTTTCCATTTACAGGATGGAAAAACTGATATCCAATACAGATTAAACCTAAAAGGGCAGTTCTGCTGCCGGTTCCGTACTGACAGTCTCCTACCAGTGGTTGTAAATGGTTGGCAAAATGTTTTCGTATTTGATGAGTTCTTCCAGTTTCCGGGATAACCAAATAATGGTGATAGTTTTTAGTAGAATGCAAATAGCTGACAGCTGTAATTGCAGATTTTGTTTTCCCTTTCCATTCTAAAGCACTGGTAAAAAACATTCTTTTTTTTAAAAGAGGAATTTTATCGGTTACTGCAAGATAATACTTTTTAATCAATCTTTCTCTGAAATATTGAAAAAAAATCATTTCTACTGGTTTTGATTTTGCAAAAATGACTAACCCGGAAGTAGGCATATCCAGACGGTGTAAAACTTGTGCCTGGTATAATAATCCCAGACTTTCATAATACTTTTTTATGCCATAAACCAGAGAGGAAATATCTGCATAAGCTGTTCCCTGAGTAGGAATTCCTGCTGGTTTAAAAACAATGAGGAAATGATCATCTTCATAAACAATATTTTGCTTATTCAAAGTATATTCAGTAACGGGATATTCTGGTGCAAAAATTTTTATTTCTGAACTGGTTACCAGATAATCTGGATTTTTTAACCGGGTTTTACTAGATAAATCCCAAACACTTCCTTGATAAATCCACTGCTGAACTTTTTCCTGGCTCATTCCCGTTTTTTGGGTAATGAGATTGAGAAGATTGATCTTTGTCTGCTTGCTGCTGACAGGGATTGTGATTTGTTTTAGCATATCCTATGGAATCATTTCTTTGTTAATTTTTAATGGAACTTCCTCAATTTTTTCAATTATCAGTCTGTTCTTTATTTTATACTTTAAAATTATTGGAGTTGTATCGCTTAAAAAACGTGGGATCTGAAGATGAGGAACATATTTAAAAAAAACTAAATTTCCCTGTTGATCGGGTCGCATTAACTTAACTCTCCCTTGTGAAAAAGCCATCCTCCTGCCATCTATTCCACCAAAATAATAATCAGGTTTGGTAGGGTACTGATGTTTTTCTAAAAATGGCCCATTATGGCCAAAGGAAAGATCCAGAGGAAACCACCCCATTCCTGGTATAAATACTTCTTCCCAAAAATGCAATCCTCCGACCTGCCAGGTGTGATAAAAAATATAACCACTGCACAATCTTACTGGATATCCTGCTGCTCTGGCAAGTGAGGTAAATAAATAAGCATCAGATAAACAGTCCCCTTTTTTTTCTTTTAAACAATAGAGGGGAGAGCGGTTTTCTGGTGGATATTGATGTTCCATATTTTGAGTAACAAATTGATAGATAAGATAGAGCTTTTTTAAATGATTTTGTTCTTTACCTAAAATTCCATTTACTTTTTCTTTTATTGCCGGATGATCCGGGATAATAAATGGGGATTCGGCTTGAGTGTAATAGTGATACAATTTTGTTTTCTTTAATTCATTTATGAATTTGGAATCAATTTGTTCAGTAGATAAATCTACAATATACTCTTTATATTTGGTTTCGATCTGTAATTTTTGTTGAATGTTCCATGTCTTGGGTGAATTTTGATCGATTTGATAAATCATGATTTGATTATCTTGAATATAATCAGGAGCTGGATTAATTGATAATGTTTTGGCACTGGTAATAGTATCAGACAAGATCGGTTGTGGAACATAGAGCCAAATTTTTTGATCTGCTGCTGGTAATTGAGAGAGGGTAATATGAATGATCCTTTTTAAGGTATATTGAGTTGTCCTACTGAGA
The DNA here is from genome assembly GCA_022361115.1 of Spirochaetota bacterium. GTDB lineage: Bacteria > Spirochaetota > GWE2-31-10 > GWE2-31-10 > GWE2-31-10 > JAKSBL01. The sequence goes on from JAKSBL010000073.1 coordinate 1,819, forward strand.
TGTTTGGGAGAGACTCTTTTAGGATAAATTATTTGTGCTGGATTCTGATTAATTGATAAAGCAGAAACTGCCGGTATATCAGGAAGAACCATTTTTATTTGCTGATTATTCCATTGCTCAATATAGAGAGAATCAGGTTCCAAAATAATTTTTTTTCCAAAATTGAGCTGATTTTTATTAGGAAGGATTAGTTGGTCTCCAGTAATAGTTAAAACTTCACCAACATAAGGATAATGAGAAATCATATCATAATGAGAGGTGAATAAAGGAAAAGGGTTGAGAGAAAAAACTATCCAGAGAGTGATAGGTAACTTACAGAATTTTTTTAAGATAACGGGTAATCTGATAGTTCTTATCCTTTGCTTTATTTTTCATATAAGCATGGTATTTTTGTAAATGGGCCAGAGTATAGGTTTTAGGTTGATTTTCTGAGTCAGGTAGATGGAAGTCAACCTTGCCTTTAGAAAAAGCAATATGCAGGTTATCCATATTGCCGAAGTAAAAATTTGTTTCTTTGATCCCCCAAGGTTCATCTCCATAATTTATATCAACTGGCAGCCAGCCAAAACGGGGTAAATAAAATTCTGCCCAAAAATGCATGGAAACCCTGTTATTGATCAAAACATGACCAGCAATTGGCCTGGCAGGGATACCTGCAGCTCGGCAAAGGGCACAAAATAAGAAAGAATAAACAGCACAATCTCCTCTTCCTGTTTTTAAACCGGAAATAGCACGCCAGTCTCTCCGGGGAGGAGGATATTGATAAGACATATGATTAATAATCCAATCATATATCTTCTTAGCTTTTTTATAGGGATTTTTTTCATTCCCAATGATCTTATTAGCTGTTTCAATGATTAAAGGATCATTCGTTTCGATTGCATATTCTTTTTGTGTATAATATTGATAAAAATCTGTCTCAGTAGCATATTCTTCTGGGACTAAAGACGGTTCGATAGAGGTTTCAATCTGCCAGGATTGATAAGAAAACTCTTTGGAGATGATATAGTGATTACCTGCTGTCAATTTATCAATCTGGTAAAGATCCAATAGATTAGCTTGAGTTTCTAAAAAGTTGCTAGACCGCTTATTTATTTTTATATTTTTTTGAGTATCTGAAGGAACAGGAGAGGGCAACCAGATTAATAGAGGATTTTCAAAGGAATGGGAACTGGTAATTTTAATTGTATAATCAATGGTCAGGTCTAAATTATCAGAATAGGTATGAGATTGGTTTAGTATCTCAATAGTTCCCAAAATGCTTTTTTCATTATTTTTTACCCAGATTATATTCCCTGAGTGAGCACCAGTTGGAATTTTGAATTGTATCTTTTCATTAGACCAGTTAAGATAGTCAAAATCATAGGTTTTACACTGAGTATTCCCAATAAAAATTTGCGAGTCACCTTGTTCTTGACCAAAATCTGTACCTGTTATAGTAATAATTTCTCCATAGTAACCTTGGACCGGAAAAACTTGATAAGGATGGTCTGTTGTGGTTTGATCATAACCAGAAAAGAACAAAAAGAATATTAGTGGAATGGCGGATAATAAAGTAACTTTTTTCATTTTTGTCTGTTTAAACTATTTTAAAATTAATGTCAAGAGAGTCAACTTAGTTATCTGAAGATTCATCTTTCATCAAAGTTTCTTCATGAACAAAAAAATAATCCAATAAATTTAAGAAAAATTCCTTGTTGTCCAAATTATCAATATCATAATCACTAAAATTAATCCCTCCTAGGATCATCACTTTTCCTTTACCATATTTATAAGCGGCAGCAGCTGATAATTTTTCGTGATGATATATCGTTCTTCTGTTAATGCTGGTGGTTTCAGAAAACCGGACGATGTTCTTGCCTTTATATAATTGATGGAAAGGTATTTCCTTGCCTGCATAGATTGCATAAAACTCAATTGGATTACGTAAATAGATTTTGCTGATTTTTTGAGGTGGAATAATATCTGTATCAAAAGTTTTAAATAAAGGTAAATTATTTTGGCCAAAATTTTCTTTTTCATCATAGATTGGGTAAATATTATGACTCCTGTCAACACGATATTGAATGGTTAGGTTTGGGGTACGGAACTGATAAAGGATATTATTTAAAAAATCAATGGTAACGTGATCTTGCTGGTTATAATAACCTCCTAATAGAATGTTACCACCAAATAAATAAACATATCTAGCCAGATGATAATAAATATTATAGCTTTCATCGGTTTGATAAAAACCTGCCGGAGCAGTTATCACAATTATTTCACATTTTTCTAAATTTTCATATTCTTCAAAAAAAGCAATATCTTTGATTAAATAGGGAGAGTATTGATTCTTCTCTAATGCTGCAAAAAGCTTATGATAATTATTGGCAAACATGTTATTGTGAGAACCATCAAAAAATATTTTTTTCCGATTTCCCTGATCTCTAAAATTTATTTTTTCTTCTAACTCATAATTATCTTTTATTATTTTAATGGTAATTTTATATTGATCACTGCCTTGATAAAAATATTGGAAATGGATTTTCCTTTTTTCTCTAATTTTAAGATCAATTTCTTCATAGTATAATTGGCCAGCTTTTTTTTCCTGTATCAGAACTTTGGCTTTATGAATTTTTGCATTGGAGATGTTTTCTAGTGTAAATGAGATATCATAGTAATTTTCATCATTTATTTGATAGTGTTTTTTATGATTGAGCCTATGCAGAAGAATTTTTTGCTCTTTAATTATCCAGATTGGTGAAGTTAAGGCAAAACCATTATTATTAAAAGTGACTTTTAAACAAAAGTATTGAAAGGGGTTGACTTGTTTCAATTGTAATTGGTGATCAAACTGATTGGTATTTATTTGATCTTTATGGTATATTTGGATACCATTATTGGTAATAATCTCAATCTTTTTTATAGCAGTAGTCTGATTTTCTACTTTAAAAGTCATATGAAAATCTTCTGCATCATTTTGGATAATACTGCCGATAGATTGTTGATTTATCTGGAAATTCAATTTTGTGTTAGCTTCCGTAGAGATAAAAGTTTGCCTATTTTCTAAGGCCTTTTGAATACTCTCTGTTTTTTTAGAATCAGTGATAATTCCAATCTTAATGAGATTATCCATATTCCAATGAGGACCAATAATCTCAGCAGAAGCAATGAGGGCTAGATAATATCCCCGATCCAATAGTGTGAAATATTCATTGAGGTAATAATTAATATTGCTGTCATACTTCTGGGTTAATCCATTATATAAAACAGTTGTTTTGAGATCTCTCAAAATGACAGGTAATGTAGGATTTTGATTAAAGTTTATCTTTTGAGTAAAAAAAAGAGGAGTGATTTCAGAATGATTAGCCAGGTCAGGATGATAAAGGGGCTGAATAATAATAGAATTGCCGTTCTTTTTTTTAGTTAAACTTTTTAAAGTTGAGTGAAAAAAATTACTCTTTTTTTTATTATCTGTACCAAAAAGCCAAAAATCCAGATGATTGGTTTTAAATATTTTTTGTTTAATAATTTGTTGATCGATATAACTTTCGTTAGAATAAAAAAAGTCATTGCTGGATATTCCATAAACTATTGAGGTTACATCTTTATTTTCTTTGCTACAGGAAAATAAACAACAAGTAATGATTAATAATATAATTGTTTTTTTCATAATTATTCTGATTTTCGGAATTTTTGTAAAAAAGCTGAATTACAATTGATATATTGAGAAA
>JAKSBL010000112.1 GCA_022361115.1 Spirochaetota bacterium
AAGCAAAAAATTACAATATGAGAATACTGCATTTTTGCTTTTTTCCCTATCTACCATTTGGTATGTTTTTCTAGTACTTTTGGCCTATTTTTATGAAAGAAGAAGAAAAAACTTTTGTCTGGACTCGAATTTAGTGTTGTAAAGAAAAGAACGGAAGTCAGTTGAAGGTCAGATTTTATTTAAGTTTCGGATTTTAAAGTCTTTTTACCATAATAGGGAGAAAAAATCTATTTTATCATTAAAATTCTTACTAAATGTATATCAATACTTTTCCGAATTATTCTTCAAAAACACAAAAAAGGCAAAAAAATACAGGAATTCATACCAAAAAGCATAGAAAAACATAGCTGATTACCTAATGAAAATTCATTCAATCAGCACTATATTGAATCAGGTTTTTAAAAACCAGAATACAGATATCTTGAAAACAATTGTAGTTGTTAAAAGGAGAAAAGATGAAAAAATTAATACAAAAAAAGACTCTTCAACTTTTTCTGGCAGGTATGTTTTTGCTGCTAATGATAATAAACTGTAGCCAACCTGTAACAGCAAAAAGAGAACAGAAATCAAAACTTGTTTTTACTGAAATTAATACCACTTCCAGAATTAAATCTATCTATGACGACGGATCACTAGAAACCTGTTTAGTGAGTGGTTTGCTTTTTCCAATGGATGTGGCAATTGATGAAGAAAATCAACACCTTTATTGGATTGAAAATATGAATGGTTTAATTCAAAGAAGTAATCTTGATGGTTCAGATATTATAAATGTTACAATTGGATCTTCTTCCAGTATTGGCCTGGTTGTTGACCCGACTACAGAAAAGATCTATTGGTCTAACAATCATTCTACTCATACTATTCGCAGCTGCAATTATGATGGTACAGGGTATGCGAGTATTGCATCCAGTACTGATACAATAGTTTATTTTTCACTTGACAGAGAAAATCAACTGATTTACTGGGCAGATTCTAGTACATTGTATAGTGTGAATACAGATGGCACCAATTTACAAGTCATTGTTGCAGGTTTATCTGGTAATTACAGCACTGCATTAGATACTAAAAATGATAAAATCTATTTACTTGATATTGGGGCCGGAGATATTCAACGGATGAATTTGGATGGAACAAATAGTGAAACCTTAGTTACTGGCCAGGTATCTGTATATAAATTAGTTTTGGACCCAGAAAATAATCAAATGTTTTGGTCAGATTATGATGAAAAAAATATTGTAAGAGCTAATCTTGACGGCAGTGATATTAAAGTCATTTATACTGCCGAAGGATCTGGTACACCAATTGGATTAACAGTACTGCAATAACAAAAGTTAGAATGAGATTTTTCTAAAGCAGTTGATTATTCTTTTTTTATCAGAGGTGTAGGAGTCTGTTTTTTTGACCAGAGATTGATCATATAGATAAAAAATATTTTTACGATACTATCTGATAGATCATTTTATAATGAGTTTCTGTCTCATCATACTTTACAAATCCTAAGCGTTGGTATAGATTTTTTGCATGATTCGCTTTTAAAACCTGAAGTTTTAGATCCTTTTTTATCTTTCGGCAATTATCAATAATATGAGAGATAATTTGAGTTCCATGGCCTTGATTTTGATGCTCAGGATGAATGAGTATTTCTGATAAAAAGAAATGATCTTCTTTATCAATAACAGCAACAACTCCAATACTGAGGTTGCTGTATTCAATTATTTTATATTGCTGCTTATTCCATTTGTTCTCAAAAAAGTTTTTTTGTTGCTTTTCATCCCATTTTCCAAACTGCTGCTTTACTAAATCATGATAACAAAGGGAATTCAGAAGGTATATCCAGTTTTTATCTTTTTCACTCACTATTTTATATTGATAGTTCATTTATTGATCTCCTTTTAGCTTTTTACTGATTATACATTAATATGAAATAAGAAAAATATTTTTTGTACTTATGTTACTGTTCAAATACTCAAAAAAGGAATAATTTCGTTTACGCGCCTGTTAAATTTTTACATATAAGATTATAATTAACATATAATAATTTTAGTTAATTGAGGTAACTGATGAAAAAAGTTATTCTCCTAATTCTCTTTATCTTGATTTGTTTTAATCTTTTTGCTCAAAAAAAACTGACTCTTTCTGCTATTAGAGGACAAGTTCTTTCTGATATTTCAAAAGCAGTTTTAAAAGAAGCTTATCTCAGAATAGGTTATGAAGTGGAATTTATCCATTACCCTCCGAAGCGATCCCTAATTGAAGTGAATCAAGGGAGAGTGGATGGAGAAGTACATCGGATACAAGGAATGGATGAGGATTTTTTTAATCTTATTATGATTAAACATCCTATCAATTATGTTGAAATCACTTTTTTTTATACTGATAAAAGCTTGAACCTTAATGACTGGAATGATCTTAAAGAGCTTCGTATAGGAATAAAAAGGGGGATTTTTATTGTTGAAAAAAATACTCGCAGTTTTAACAGAGAAATCGTGGATGATGATAAACAGCTTTTTTTGTTACTCCAAAATCACCGGATAGATGTCATTGCAATGGATAAATTGAATGGCTTAGAAAATATTGCTCAATTAAACTTGGAAGATGTCTTACTTGCAGATCCTTCCGATAATAAAGTGTATTTGTATCACTATTTGCACAATCAGCATAAATATTTAATTCCTTTAATTACTGAGAGTATTGGTGTTTTAACCCAGAAAGGATTTATTGAACAGGTTCGAAAGAAATTTATGAATTGATTTCAATTGATGGACAGAGTGACCTAAGCAAAGATGTAAATAACTTTTATTGCTTAATCAGTGATAATTTAAAAAAAAGATTTAGTACTTTACCTTCTTGTTTTTAAGTACAATTAAAGCTATAATCAAATTATTCTTTTTGCAAGAAAATAAAATATAAGGATAAAATTAATGAAGAAATACATCAAATTTCTTGTTTTGCTGTTAATTGCGGCTGCTTTATTTAACTGTGTATCTACACAAGAGAAAGAACTGAGTGCAGAAGATCAAGTGATTGAAGTTTTAAAAATCAATCTTCAGGCTGCTATTGATGAAGACCTTGAACTTTATATGGAAACCATTCATCCCGAATCGCCTGTTTTTGCTAATACAGAAAGTATTATGATTTATTTGTATGAAAATTTTGATTTAGATTATGAACTTGAAGAATACAAAATCCAGGAAATCACTGATGAAACTGCTGATGTCTGGGTTATACAGATTACAAAAAGAATGAGTGGCGGAGAATTTCGGGATAACAAAGTTGAAGCTATCCATACTTTTAAAAAAGATGGAGATCAATGGAAAATTTTTAATTCTCAAGTTTCTAATATTGAATACTTAGATTAAATGAATGTCCTGTATCTTTTAACAATTATATAGTTGAAAAAGCTACAGGACTGTTTTATTTAAAATTTATCTTTTTATTTGCTTTTTAAAGAAGCTGACAATTTTTTCTCCACATTGTTCACCTGCATACTGTAGTGCTTTCTTTTTCATCATGCCATCTTCCATACCGCGCATTTGCCCTTTCAACAATAACTTATCGGGTTCATTGGCTCGATAACAGGATACATGCAGATTAACTTGAGTTCCAACCATAGGGATAATAATAATACTATGAATATTAACAATAAAGAGGTAGCCTTCTGTAGCTTCGCTAACATCTTTAATCTGTTTGATTCCCCATTTTTTACCCCTGTTTTTAGTTTCACTGTAAAAATCTTTATCAAGTCTTTTCAGCATGTCATCTCGGTCTAAACCTCTTGAACTGATAAATTCTTCCATGGGTTCATTCCAGATTTTTGTTCCTTTAAAGGTAAATAATACATTAACAACTTTAGCATCCATTAATTCTTTTAATTCAAATCCATCATAAAGCTCGATATCTTTAATATAATCTGTGGCACTATTCATGGAAAAAACCACTAATAAAATAAGAAAAAGTA
>JAKSBL010000520.1 GCA_022361115.1 Spirochaetota bacterium
AAATCACATAATGTTCATTGTAATCCTGTAAAATCCTGCGAAACCAGGTCAACTCAAAATAAAAATTGATTAATTCTTTAAGCTGAGACTTTTTCATTGCCTGATCCAGACCTTGCTCAACAGCTGAAATACAATAATTTACCACACTATCTATTTCTTTACGAAACTCTTTATCAAAATCTTCCTTTATCAAATCCTGTTTTTTCTTTAATTCAATAAATATTTGATTGAGTTTTCCCAGTTTCTTATAAATATCTGGAAACTGATTTTTATATTCCCTTCTGATTTTTAACACTGTTTTTTTATTGAGCTGGGCAGAAAACATTTCACGAGAACGGTCTACCAGGTTATGGGCTTCATCAATCAAAAAAGCTGCATTAATTTTTTTTTCCCAAAAAAAACGGCGTAAATATACTCGAGGATCGAATACATAATTATAGTCACAGAAAATAACATCACAAAAAAGGGATAGTGCCAGAGAATACTCAAAGGGACAAAGGGCATACCTGATGGAAAGCTCTCTGATCTTCTCAGGAGTATAAAAGTTTTCTTCTAATACAACTTCCAAAGCTTGAGATAGACGGTCATAAAAGCCTCGAGCATAAATACAGTCTTCACCATTACATGCGAGTATATCATTGAGACAGGCTTTTTCCCGGGCAGTCAGGGTTACAAATTGAACCACACTCCCTTTTTGGCTTAAAATTTTAAGAGCATCCTGTCCAATTGCTTTGCCAGTTGAGCGGGCAGTTAAAAAAAATATCTTTTCCAGTAAACCAGATGCTAATGCTTGAACAGCTGGAAATAACACAGCCATGGTTTTGCCTGTTCCTGTAGCAGCTTGACAAAACAAGGGAGCCTCAGCCAAAATTGTTTCACTCACCCTTTCGATCAATTCCTGTTGCCCTGGACGTATCTGGTTAAAAGGGAAATCCATGGTTGAAAGTTTTTCATACCGCTCAGCCTTCACCAGTGCCGCTTTTTCCATGAACATGAGAAAGGGTTTTATTCTGGTATTATAAAAAACTATCAGCTCATTTTGGGATAACTTTTTCTGTTCATAAGTGATTTGCTGATCATTTCGATTATAATAGGTCAACTGGCCGATTAATTCTGGTAAATCTTTTTTTAAAGTATAAAGACAGGCATAAATTTTTAACTGAAACCAGTAGCGATTTTTAGTAGTATTGGCTAATTGATGAAAGGATTTTTCACCTGTCTTAATTTCTTCGAGAATTAATTGTTGATTTTCTTCATATATTCCATCAATCCGCCCACTGATTTCTATTAAATAAGTATCAAACTCAAAAGTATGGCTTATTGTAACTTCTTTTTGATAATTCTCTGGTTTGTCTGACTGAATCTTTTTATGAATCCGCACCCCTTCAGGTCCTGCTTGATCATCAATGGTAATGGCATCACTATTGATATCACCTTCTAAACCAACAGCCATAACCAGTTCAGTCACAGATATCTGAATCTTTTTTTTCATATTTTTTTGTAATGAGATAGAAATATTAATACTAATATACTGGTATTTTTATGAAGTGTAAACATGGAAGTAGAAAAACTTTTTTCTTCGGCCTCTCTCCGGCGGGAATAAACCAAAGAGTCCTTATTTCAACTGGACTTTTTGCTGAATTTTTAAGACAGATTGACGCTTTATCAATTCTGGAAGAATGAGCAGATTATGTTTCATTAAATTTGAATTATTTATCAAGTCCAGTAATATTTCCATGGCTTTTTTACCTAGCTCTTTTTTAGGGTGCTTAAAGGTTGTTAAAGGTACCTCAAAAAGATCTGCAAATTCACTGTCATCAAAACCTAGTATTGAAATATCCTGAGGAACGGTCCATTTTTTTTGCTTAATGGCTTTAAATCCGCGAAAAGCAGTTTCATCATTATAGTAAAAGATTGCTGTTGGCGGATCAGAAAGGTCTATTAATTGCCTGGTTAAATGATAAGCTGGTTCCTGACCAGCTTTTTCCGCTTTGTCCGGAAATCCCAGAATATATTCAGGATTGATAGCTAGCCTGTGGTCTTTTAGAGCTTGGACCATCCCTTCTTGCCGCATCTTGCCAGGTAAAACATCTTCCTTAAAGATCATACCAATCTTTTTATGTCCTTCTCCAATTAAAAATTCTGTTGCTTGATAACCGGCTGTATAATCATCAATAGTGATAAAAGGGGCACTTAAACCGTCAATTCGACAATCCATTGTCACATAGGGAATGGTTAAATTTCTTAATTTTTGAAAAATATAAGAATCTTCATTTATAGTTGAACTCAAGACAGGTTCTATAATCAAACCATCAATATTTTTTTCCAACATCAGTTCAATAGCTGACCGTTGTTTATTATAATCTCCATTGGAATTACTTAATAGAATATTAAAATCATGTTCATGAGCATACTCTTCTATGCCACTGATAATATCAGTATAAATATATTTTGAGGTAACTGGTGAAACTACCCCGATGATTTTATTTTGTTCTTTTTGATAACCCCGATAAAAAGTACCTTTACCCTGTACACGGTAGATTAAACCAGCTTTTTCCAAAGAATCAATCGCCTGACGAACCGTGTTTCTGCTGATATTAAAAGTCTTTGCTAATTCATTTTCAGAAGGCAGTTTTTCATCAATGCCAATCCCTTTTTCCTGAATGTAGTTTAAAAGATAATTTTTTAACTGATGATACTTAGGCGTCATATTTTGATTGGCAAAATCCAAAAATTACTCCTTAAAAATAACAACAAGTGAATTAAATCTGATCACTTCATGGATTTAGCGAAAATGAAGTGATCAGACATTTTATTATAAAAAGTTCTGTATACAGTTTTGTCAATTTATTTTTAAAATGGAGGTGTGTCATACAACCAATCTTTTAAAACTGCACCAATATTATATAACATTTCTTTATGATATACAATATAACATTCTATCCACAAGGGATAATCGCATTTAAAGGTAGTTGCACTTCAACATTTACTGAATACAGATCTTTATATTCTATTCTAAGTTTCTCTGTAAATAATAATCAAATTCCGCAAAACTTCCTCGCCCATTCAGATCCTGACAGGCAAGACAGGCGAAGAGACCAGTAAATCCCATTGGTTCCACATGTTCATCAGATAATTTGTATGTCTCAAATTCAGGTCCTATTTTTTGCCAGTTTTTTCCATCCAGGGCATATGAAAACTGAATATAATGATTTTTAATTTCCACATTTAAAAATATTTCTTCTGAATCAATTCTAATCTCAGGTGCTACAGGCATAAAAAAGTGGTTTTTTTCAAAAACCAGTATCCCCAGACAATTGTTTCCTTGGTCGTCCTGGCTCATCCGTAAATAGATTTGATTGTAATCATCATAACGGAGTATTAAACCAGCCATTTGCTGAAACCCAGATGGCTTGAAAAACATCCTGGTTTCAATGTAACAATGAAAAGAAGTTATCCTCCTGCCTAATAAAGTCTGATTAAATGGAGAAACAATTGATTCGGCACCATATAAGCGGATAACACTACTCTCTGGCTTAAGAAGATAATTATTTTCTTCTTTATATCTTAAAAACTGAAAATCGGGGTGAATCTCAGGTTGGTCAAAATCCTCCTTAAAAGTCAAAGTATTTTCTTTTTCGATTGCTTCTCCTGAAAAAAAGGCTTCAACAGCGGGATTTTGCTGTTTTGGATAAGGCCAGCCATCTTCTTTCCAGACTAGAGGAATGAGAGAGGTTTCTCTGCCTAATGGGCAATTAATAGTATTTTCTAATGGCCGGCCAGTTAAAATTGCTAATACCCATTCATCTTCCGTCCATTTACACATTGAACCATGGCCGGTTTTTTTTAAACCAGAGGCAATATTATTTTTTATAAAATGAATTGGATCAGAGGAATCATCTGAATGTTTTTCACTCAGCCACCCGGTAACCAGAGGGTTATTTGGGTGGAGTTCATATGGCCCTTTTCGTTTTTTGGATCTGGCTAATGTAACAGCATGTTGATAAGAGGTGCCCCCTTCTGCTGTCATTAGATAATAAAATCCATTTCTTTGATAGAGATGAGGCCCTTCTGTAAAACCAAGTTTGCTGCCTTTAAAAATCTCGTAAACCGGCCCGACTAAACTATGGGCTTGTTCATCAAATTGTTGAATTTCAATGGCACTGAAATGATTATGATTTACCCGATAATCCCAACGAAGATTGAGTAACCATTTGCTTCCATCCTGATCATGAAAGAGAGAGGGATCAAAGCCATTGCTATTTAAGTAAACTGGATCAGACCATTTTCCTTGAATGTCATCTGTATAAACCAGATAATTATGGGTATCTTTGAACCCATCATTTAAACCATTTTTTGAACCAACCCAGGTCTTGACATCTGTATAAACTAAGTAAAAAAAACCGTCTGCATAAGACAAACAAGGTGCCCAAATTCCTCCTGAGGGGGGATTCCCTTTCATATTCAGTTGATTCATTCGATTTAGAGGTTGGGAAATCAGTTGCCAGTTGATCAGATCTTTTGAGTGATAAATCCTGACCCCCGGCCACCATTCAAATGTTGAGTTGGCAATATAAAAATCAGCTTCACCATTTTGATCCACCCTGAGAATCGAGGGATCAGGATGAAATCCTTTTAAAACAGGATTATTAATAATCAATGTTATTACTCCTTTACTCCACCTAAAGATATACCTGAAATGATAAATTTGGAAAATGCAGAAAATACAATGAGAATAGGAACAACAGAAATGGCTACTCCTAAATAAACTGCTCCAAAATCTGTTCGATGGGCAGTCGAATTCAGCTGGGCAATCATGACAGGCACGGTAAATTTATCATCAGAAAACAGCACAACTAAAGGAAAAATATAGTTATTCCAGTTAAAAACAAAAGTAAAAATAGACATTACCGCAATCCCGGGTATCATAATGGGCAGGGCAATAGAATGAAAAATCCGAAATTCACTGGCACCATCAATCCGGGCGGATTCTAGCAATGATTCATGAAGGGATGATTTTAAATACTGAACATAAAAAAATACAGCAAAAGCACTGGCCACACCAGGCAAGATGATTCCCATCAGGGTATCCAAAAGTTTTATTTTTGATAATAATTCAAAGTAGCCAATCAATCCTAAATGCGGGGGGACCATCATAGATAAAAGAATCAATCCATAGAACACTTTTTTAAAAGGAAAATGAAAAAAAGCAAATGCATAAGCTGCTAGTGCACAAACATAGGCACATAACAAGGTGGTGGTAAATGCAACAATCGAGCTGTTGAGTAATCCCTTAAACATATGAATATTTTGGCTGAGACTTTCGTAATTCGGAAAAATATTATTACCTGGGATTAAACTGACTCCAGCAATAATATCTGTACTGGCTCTGGTGCCATTGATAATCATTAAGTAAAAGGGAACGACACACAAAATCAATATGAAAATCAGGAAGGTATAGATTATTACCCTTTTTAATCTGAGTTTAAATCGTTCCATTATTTCGCTTCCTTTCTACTGCCTGAGGTTACTTTTAAATAGACAAAGGAGAACAGAGCTGTTAAGACAAATAATACATAAGAAACAGCTGAGGCATATCCAAAACGGTTATATCGGAAAGCCCGGTTATATAAAAAGGCTACCATAGTCTGTAATCCCTGTTCAGCAGCAGTTCCTCTCACCATAGGCCCATTACCAATCACATAGGGAATATCAAAAATTTGCATTCCTCCAATTAATGAAGTAACCATTACATAGGTTAAAATTGGAGCGAGTAAAGGGATAGTGATTTTGAAGAATTTCTGAACTTCATTTGCACCATCTACTTCTGCTGCTTCATAAAAAGTTGTGGGAATAGCTTCAATACCAGCCATGAGAATAATCAAACTGTGGCCGAACCACATCCAGGTCTGAATAATGGAAACCACAAATTTTGCCCGGTGGGAATTCACCATCCAGTTTACATAGAGATCTTTATTATCACCAAATAGAATCTGGTTAAAAGCTCCAAACTGCCAGTCCAGTAAAACAACAAACAAAAGAGCAATTGAAGCTGCTGTTACCAAATTAGGAAAATAAAAAACCGCCCTAAAAATACCTTTTCCTTTTATTCTCAAACGTATATTGGTAAAAATAGCCGCTATAGTCAGGGCCAGGGTCATCTGCATAATAATATTAGGCAACCATATTTGCCAGGTATTGAGAAAGGCTGCCCAAAAGGTTTTGTCAGAAAATAAATCAAGGTAATTTTTAATTCCGATAAAAACAGGATCTGCATAACCATCATAATTCGTTAAGCTGAGGAAAAAAGTGTAAATAATGGGATATAGATTAAAAGCAATATAAAAGAAAAAGAATGGGATAATAAACAGGATTCCTGTTCTTTTTAAGTTTTTGTATTTCATAGCTCACTCTTTTTTTAGTCCAGGGTATGAGCAGTGGCTACTCCTACCCTGGAAAATTAAATGAAAAATGCCTAATCAATTGAAATTTGAGGATAAGCACTTTTTACACTGTTTTTAAAAAACTCAATAGCCTCTTCTTTGGTTTTATTTCCCTCGATATATTCAGAAATGGACTGCATCATCATGTTTCTGATTTCTAAATCATAGCGTGTCACTAATTTTGCATCACAGTTCTGTACCTCTTTAGCAAAAAAAGCATAGTGGTTTTGGCCGTTTAAGAATGAATCAGAAAAAGTATCTTTGATCTCAGCTTGAACTTTTTGATTTCCAATAAAATCTCCAGTTGTAGTTGCCCACCATTTTAGAAATTCCTCATCCAGGGTCATCATATGAACAAATTTCCAGGCTAAGTCTTTACTTTTAGATTTTGAGTACACACCAATCCAGGTTCCACCCCAGAAATAGGGTGCCGGCCCATTGGTCAGCCCATAATCACCAGCAGCATCTTTTCCCTGCTGTTTTAAAACATAGTGCAATCCCCAGGTAGGTAAAACATAACCAAAAACTTTTCCGTCTTTTTTCATGTTATCAAACCAGGGTGGACTCCACTGAGCAGCTTCAGCTGTCAGTCCCTCATCTCTTAATATTTTTGCAACATCATAATATTTAATGATTTCATCATCTATCATCAATTTACCATTTTCTACAAAGGCGTTTTCCCTTAAAGAGAGAGGAAACCACATATAGTCAGCATGGGTCCCCAAGAGCTTTATTTCTCCCCCACTTGCTTCTTTCAGCTTTCTTCCTACTTCAAGAAATTTTTCAGGAGAATTTATCATTTTACCAACTTCTTCAGGATCATCGGTTCCCAGGTATTTTTTAGCTAAACTTCTCCGATAGTAAAAACCTCCGGGACAGGTCTGCCAGGATATCGCTCTTAAAACACCATTGGAATCAGTTCCCATTTCTACTTGATAATCCACTAAATTGGAAACATCAGCATGATAAGGTTTTTTTGATAAATCATCGTAAAAACCAGATTCTACCAGGTCTTTTACATTTGCAAATTCTCCAGTAAACACATCAGGGGCATTTTGACCTGATTTTAATACGGGTTTAATTTTATTCAAGTACTCTTCGTTGGGGATGATGACTAACTCAACCTCAACTCCGGGATTTTGCTCCTTAAACCGCTCAATCGGTTTTTTTAGTTCATCCGTAAAAGACCAGATGACAATTTTTTTGCTTTGATCCTTTTTCTTTTTAAAGAACCAGGATGTACAGAGGGTAATGGAAATTAAAAAAATTAAAGTAATAGTTAACAGTTTTTTCATAATATTTCTACCTCCTTAATATTGTACGGTTGTCCATACAAGTTAACTATATAATAAAAACAAATCTTCTGTCAAGCACTTTTATTCTTTATATAACTTATTTAAATAAAGGGCCTTACTGACCTTCAGGCCCTTTAAAAATAAAGAGAGGAGGACCATCTATCTTTTCTTCTTATTAGCAACATCCACATAGACAGCTAAAATAAGAACAATCCCCTTAATAATATATTGCCAGAAAATGTCAACATTCATAACACTCATCCCGTTTAATAGACTGGCCATGACTAATGAGCCTACAATGGCACCAAAAATAGTCCCTTCACCGCCTGAGAAGCTGGTACCACCAATAACACAGGCTGCAATAGTGTCTAATTCATACATATTGCCTCCTCCGATGGTACCTGCGGCCACATAGGCAGTTAATATGTTCCCAGATACACCACATAAAAATCCCATGAGAACAAATCCCATAAAAATGGTTTTCTTAATGTTGACTCCAGAAAGACGGGCGGCTTCATCATTCCCTCCAATTGCATAAGTATACCGCCCAAAACGAGTGTTATAAGCCAGATAAGATACTGATACTCCTACAATCGACAAAAGTAAAACTGGATTTTGTATCCCCCGGTACTGGTTCATATAAATTACAT
>JAKSBL010000424.1 GCA_022361115.1 Spirochaetota bacterium
ATAGCGATGAACATGCTGATACCAACAGAATTAGCAAAAATCATGGGAATACCAATTATTTTCACCAATTCCCAGGCTTCACTAAAAGGTTTTACTAAAATCAATAATATTAACATTTGCAAAACTTCAGCCAGTATGCCGGCAAAAAAAGCCATAAGCCATTTTTTATTACTTTTTTTGTAATAAGGACTTAATATCCCGGCTAGTGTTCCCTCACAAATAGTCGCAATCATACAGGCAAAAGCAGTAAAACCACCAATATCAATAGCCCAGCGATGAATACCAGAAATCAAACCAGCTAAAAAACCAACCATGGGACCACCAATTAATCCCCCAACAAAAACACCAACTACACGAGAATTAGCCAGGGCTCCCATAACTGGTATGCCAGAATATGTACCCACAATTCCAAATAAACTAAAAAAGATTATAAGCATAATTACATTTCTGGCAGAGAGTTTCTCCTGTACGATAATCTTTCTAAAGAATTTAAATCTTGAGAGAAGGATAGCTATCAAAATAATTACACCTGTCTGATTAACCAGTGTTTTTAAAAGCAAGAATAATGTTTTAAGTTCCATAATTTCATTAAATACACAATTATTCAGTTTGTCAAGTCAAAAAAAGTGAATTAAGTAGTCTTTGCACACTGACAGGATGTCTTACAAAGTATTGCTATTCACTTTATATTTCTTGATTTTTCAGCAGATATGTTATGCATAATAGCTTATAGTAATTGAGTGAATCTAGTTAAAAAAATAGCATTATACTGTAAATTAATATACAATCAACTGGAAATTGTTTAAGGATTAAATTTAGATTTTAATAAAAAGGCTTCAATTTTCCCAAATTAGATCAGGTTAGGTAAATGGTTAAAGATATTGTTTTTTTTATTTATTTAATATCACTATTAGTCGGAAATCTTATTCTCTGGACAACTTTTTTATTTTATCGTTTGTATCATAAACAGATAATCATCCGCTTTTTCTATTTTATCCTATCTCTGGTGATTATTTTATTTTCCCTGACAATCCAGTTTTACCAGAGTCTTTTCCCTGACCCATCCCGGCAGTACCTAGGCTGGATCATTGGTTTGACAAATCGATTGGGAATCTTTATGATGATTTACTCATTACCTGCTTTTTTTCACTCTCTTTTTAACCTTTCCTGGAAAGGGATACAGAAAAGCATTTTTTTGGGATTAATCACCCTGGGAGTGGTTTCTGAAGTTATTTTTTGGGTTTTTAAGGTCCATAATTGGCGTTTAGTGTTGATCTTTCCATTATTTGTTTCGATTTTTATTTATTCATTTATAATTTTTTTTATGCATTCATCTCATATTGCCTATCAGCAAATTAAAACTAAATTACGGCAATTTTTTTTGCTCTCTTCATTTTTTTTTCCTTTGATTTTACTGGAAAACTTTCGTATCTTTATCCCTTTTTTTAATCAACTCTGGATTTTTGAAGTATTAACCTTGCCTTTCTATTTTATCCTGATCTTTCCTCTCTTTTTTCAGCTCATTTTTGTTTATTTAAAGGAACCAGCTTATTTCATTAATAATCAAATCTCTGATTTTTTTATTACCAAATTTCAAATTACCTCCCGAGAAAAAGAGGTTCTTGAAAGAATTCTGGTTGGTGATAATTATCAGAAAATTGCCGATCAGCTTTTTATTTCCTACAAAACAGTGGATACCCATATTCAGAATATATATAGGAAAACTGAAGTAAAAAACAAGCTGCAACTTTTAAATCTTATTATTACCAATCGCTAAATACAAAATTTCTTTTAATTTTTGGAAAATCAGGTGTTTTCCCTAGTTTTTTTCTTTTAAAATCAGGGGATCTCCTGATTTACTCTTCCTGATTTCTGTTCTATATTTCTTTTAAATAGATCAGGAGTTATTTATGAAAAGGGTTTATTTCTTATTTTTACTATTACTAGTGTCAAATATTCTGATAGCAGCAGCTCCGAAAAAACAAAACAATAAAAACAATCCGGTGAAAAACTGGGAAAAGATAAAAAAATGGATTGATATGAGTCATACTTTTCAAATAGGCTGTTATGGATCTTTTGATGATATGAATTCCTACATCATGGATCTTCACTATGGAATCAATTTCCGGTTTATTAAAATTGCCAGGAAATATTATCTCTGGGACACTTCTTTTGAAGCTAATATGTTGATGGTTTTTGATTTTGTTAATGAGTTACCTAAGATCTTTCCGGGATTTGGGATTAATTACTACCTCCGTCTTCATCTTTTTCCTATTTATAAAATGACGTTTTTTATCGAAGGAGGCTGGGGATTAATGGGCTACACCCAACAGTATCCTGTCAATGGAACCTGGCTCAATGGTGCCAGGCAGGTGGGAGGAGGAATCAAGTGGAACCTCAATCAGTGGGATGCTTTGGTTATAACTGTCCGTTGGTATCATACCTCTAATAATGATATCTTTGGAAGGGAACGGAATCCTGCAGTGGATTCCATTGGGGTAACCATGGGATTTGACCTGGGTTTTCTGGATCGTCAGCAAGGAGAGTGGAAATGAAATGGTGGAAAAAAGGAAAACTTTTTTTGTACCCCGATTTTTTTAAACTGAAACCGAAAAAGAAAGTCATGATGAAAATATAATTATTTCATATAATGGTTTAATTTATTGATAAAATAATATCATAAATTAAATATCTTTAATATAAGTTTATAAAAACTTTAAAATTATTGATATTATTATAATATTTACTTGACATTGATAAAAAAATTCACTATTGTAATCTACAATAACTGATCATTGAATCAAAGAAAACACCATTGGTTAAAAAGAGAACAAGGATTTTATGATGTTAGATTTCAAAAGTGTATCTACAATTGAATTGATTAATGAATTACAAACGAAAAGGGTTTCTAGTGAATTACTGATCAATGAAGTGTTTCATAATATCTCTCAATATGAGAGTCACATTGGTGCTTTTATTTCCTGTCAGGACAAAGATAAAGCTCTTAAGGAAGCCCGGGAAAGTGATAGAAGGCGTGCTCATGGTGAAATAAAAAGCCCTGTTGATGGTCTGCCAGTTGTTGTAAAAGATAATATCCATGTAAAAGATTTTAAGACAACCTGCGGTTCCCGAATTTTAGCCAATTATCAACCTCCCTTTATGGCAACAGTAACTCAAAAATTACAAGAGGATGGTGCCATTATTATCGGGAAAACAAATATGGACGAATTTGCCATGGGATCCACAACAGAAACTTCTGCTTTTAAGGTTACTCGAAATCCCTGGGATGGTCATCGGGTTGCCGGTGGCTCTTCTGGTGGTTCTGCTGCTGCGGTGGCCAGTGGTATGACATTGCTGGCATTAGGGAGTGATACAGGCGGCTCAATTCGTCAACCAGCTGCATTTTGTGGAATTACTGGTTTAAAACCTACTTATGGCCTGGTCTCCCGTTTTGGTTTAGTCTCCTATGCTTCATCTTTAGATCAGATTGGCCCTTTAGCAAAAGATGTAGCAGGCTGTGCATTATTATTAAAGAGCATTGCTGGTTTTGATCAGAAAGATTCTACCTCAAGGCCCGCCCAATCCGTTGATTATTATAAAGAATTGACAAAACCATTGCCTTCACAAGTAAAAATTGCTGTCTTTCCGGAAATGTATGAAAAGACTAATCCAGCAATAAAAGATAACTTTTTAAGTACTTTAGATAAACTAACAGCTCAGGGTGTAATGGTAGAAGAGGTTTCTTTTGCTGAGTTGCAATATGTCATTTCTACCTATTACTTTATCGCTACGGCTGAAGCCAGTTCTAATTTGTCTCGCTATGATGGAGTGAAGCATGGCTATCGTTCTTCGCAACAAACAGATTATACTGAGATGCTGAAAACTACCCGTTCTCAAGGATTTGGTCAGGAAGTTAAAAAAAGGATTATGCTGGGCAATTTTGTTTTATCCTCAGGATATTATGATGAATATTATGGTAAGGCCCAAAAAGTCAGGTTACAAATCATTGGCCAGTTAAATAAGATTTTAGATCAGTATGCTGCTATTGCCATGCCAACAACACCAGAAATTGCTTTTAAAATTGGGGAATCTGCCAAAAGCCCATTGGACATGTATTTAGCAGATATTACCACGGTTTTACCAAATTTAACCGGCTTACCAGCCATATCGGTCCCTTCAGGAATTGTTGATCAGATGCCAGTAGGAATTCAGTTTATATCCAAAGCATTTGAAGAAAGTTTTCTTTTAAGATTAGCTTATCAAGTTGAAAAATGCAGTCCTTTTTACCATAAGCCGGATTTAAGACAATTAAATAATGAAAAATTTAATCAAAAAACAACCAGCCGCAATCTGGAAAATCATAATCAATCCCGCTATTCTCATGAAAAAATCACTCAAATTGCCCTGTCTTATCACAACAGGAATAAAAAATCAGAAAAGAGAGTATTCTGTCATGACTTAGAAGATTATCTTGAGCAACGGGTGACTTTAGCTGGTTCAATCTTTAAAACGCAAAATCTGGGAGGGATTGAATTTTTTACCTTAAAAGATCGAACCGGAATGACTCAACTGGTTTGGGAAGGAGAAGCGAGAGAAAAACTCATTCCCCATTCTGTAGTCGAAGTTCAAGGATTAGTTACAAGAGAGCAAAGATCTGAGTTTCAGCAAATAGAAATCAAAATTGACCAGGTAAAAATTCTTTCACAAGCTGACCCGGAATTTCCTATTCCCTTAAGTCATGGTAAAATCAGTCTGCCGAAAAGCTTAGAGCATCGCTCCCTGTCTGTACGGAGCCTGCAGAATCAAAAGATCTTTAAAATTCAAGCTGCTATCATTCGCGCTTTTTCTCAATATCTTCGTGAGCATGATTTTATGGAAATCAAAACACCTAAAATTATTGCTAATGGTACAGAAGGGGGATCAAATATATTTGAATTGAAATATTTTGATAAAACAGCTTACTTAGCTCAATCTCCCCAGTTTTATAAACAAATTATGGTAGGAAGCGGTTATGAAAGGGTGTTTGAGATCGGACCTGTTTTTCGGGCAGAAAAACATGATACCATCCGTCACTTAAATGAATATACCAGTTTAGATTTTGAAATGGCTTTTATTGATGATGAACAAGATATCATTGATCACCAGGAAGCCCTGCTGAAATATATTTTTTCTCATTTAAAAGAAAATCATGGAGACATTCTTAAAGAATTTGGAGAAGATCTTGTTTTACCAGAGAAATTTCCTAGAATTCATTTTTTACAAGCATATGAAATTTGCCAGTCTCTGGGAGTGAAAAATATGGATGGAGATTTATCTCCTGAAGGGGAAAGGGTTATCTGTCAATATTTCCTGGAAAAAGAAAATTCCCCTTTTGTTTATATTATTGGCTATCCGCAAAAAAAACGGCCCATGTATACCATGCCTGATGAACGTCTGCCTGGTTATACCCGTTCTTTTGATTTATTGTATAAAGGTCTGGAAATAACCACAGGCGGACAAAGGATTCATCACTATGAGCAGTTAAAAGAAAGTATTATTCATTTTGGCGGAAATCCCAAACAATTTGATCACTATCTCAGTGCTTTCCGTTTTGGTATGCCTCCTCATGGCGGGCTGGGAATGGGGCTGGAAAGGCTGACTATGAAACTGCTTAACCTGGATAATATTAGAGCAGCTTGTTTATTCCCCCGAGACACATCACGGATTGAACCGTAACAAATTGAACAGTGAGGTAAGTTATGAAAAAACATATTGATGTTGACAATTTAATTGAATTATCCAGTTTTTCAGTCACTTCCCAGGAAAGGGAAAAAATTGAATCAGAAATTGAGGATTTTTTAGAATATGCTGATATCATTAGCCAGGCAGAATGTGATGAATTGTTATCTGCTAGTCCCCTTTCGGAAACATTTTTTGTTATTCGGGCAGATCAAAATTTTTCCTGGACCGAAAAGTCGGCACTTTTTAAAAATGCACCAGTAATGGAGAAATCGAGTTATTTAGTACCCCCTCAGGCTAATCGAATAGGTAAAGAAAAGGAAATAAAATCAGATGTCAGCACAGTTAGCATTGGAGATAAATATGAAGTAGTCATTGGCTTAGAAGTACATGCCCAATTAAAAACAAAAACCAAATTGTTTTGCTCCTGTTCTACAGAATTTGGGAAAAAACCGAATGACAATACTTGCCCGGTGTGTTCCGGTCAGCCTGGTGTTTTACCGGTCATTAATCAAAAAGTGATTGAAATGGCCATTATGGCCGGTTTAGCTATGAATTGTAAAATCAATGATCGTTCTGTCTTTGCCAGAAAAAATTATTTTTATCCTGATTTACCAAAGGGCTATCAAATTTCCCAGTTTGATGAACCTGTTTGCACTGGAGGTTTCATTGAAATTGAAACTCCTCAAGGTTTGAAAGCAGTTCAATTAAATCGAATTCATATTGAAGAAGATGCTGGAAAAATGGTTCATGTTGGAGCGCCAGGTATCTGGGGATCAAAGGCCAGTGCAGTTGATTTTAATCGTTCCAGTGTCCCTTTGCTAGAAATTGTAAGTGAACCTAATCTTTCTAGTGCTAAAGAGGCTAAAGAGTATGTGATGATGCTCCGGTCTATTTTAGTGAATTTGAGAATCTGTGACGGCAATTTGGAAGAGGGCAGTCTCCGTTGTGATGCTAATATTTCCCTTCGTCAAAAAGGGGAAACAAAGTTGGGAGTTAAAACAGAAGTTAAGAATATGAATTCTTTTAAGGCTATTGAAAAAGCCATCAATTTTGAGATTGACCGGCAAAAGAAACTGATTAAACAAGGATTGCCTATTGAACAGGAAACTCGGCTCTGGGATGAATCTTCTCAAAAAACTTATACAATGAGAAGCAAGGAGGATTCTCATGATTACCGTTATTTTCCGGATCCGGATTTACGTCCTTTAATCATTGATCAGCAGCAAATTGATACCATTCGAACAAAATTACCTCAATCTCCGCTAAAGAAAAAGCAGATTTTTCTAGCAAAATACCAAATCAATCAGGATCAAGTCAATCTGCTCATTCAAAATCCAGATTATGCTGACTTTTTGGAAGAAGTGTCAGATAAACTGGCTAACACAAAGTTATTATCTAACTGGTTTTTTAATGAACTTCTGGCCTATTTAACAGAAAAAAAACAAAACCACCTCCTGCCAGATGATTTTGCAGAATTTTTAATTAAAATTGATCAGGGTATGATAACAGGTAAAATGGGTAAAAAAATACTGAACCTGTCTTTCCAAACAAAAAAACCACTGGATACAGTGGTTAAGGAGCAGGGATTTCAACAAATAACAGATCAATCCACTATAAAAAACCTGATTAATGAAGTTTTAGCAGAAAACTCAGAACAGATAAAACAGTATTTCGCTGGTAAAGAACAGTTATTTGGTTTTTTTATTGGCCAGGTTATGAAAAAATCTCAGGGTCAGGCCAATCCGGGACTAGTGAATCAAATTTTGAGTGACTCATTAAAGGGTTTAAAGGGTGCTTAAGCTAAAAATTGCTTAAAAGTTGATTGATTTAATTGTGATTCAGCGTCGGGCAATAAAGGAGTGTAAACTTCAGGGAATTGTTCCTTATTGTATTACCATTGATAAAGAAGCCAAATCCTATATTCCTCATTTGTATGGTGATTACCACTATTCGATTATTGATAATATAGAGCTGTTGCCAGAAAAGGTGTCTAAACTTTATTTACGATTAACTCGTTAATGATAAAGATTATTCACAGATAATCACAAATAACCCGGAAAAGTTTTTTAAAGGGAGACAGTCATTAATCTTTTTCATCAACAATTGGTTTAAAAGGAGTTTCATCTTTTTCATAAAGCTCTTCGATTAAAATTATGGATTGCAAGGGAAACATAAGATTTTTTGTTTGTTTAAATTCTTCATAAAGTTCATTTTCTACTGGATTTACTACAATTTTGCTAGCTTTACTCCAGATAATATCTTTAATGGAAATAAAGTAGGGATGAGTCATATCCAGGCTTTTCGCTTTTAAAGTGATTTCTTTATCTTTCCATTTGACATGTAGTTTATAAACTGCCAATTTTTACTCCTGATTGCAGAAAATATTTCTCAAAATAACACATTTTCAGTGGTTTTGTCTATCAAAAAGGGAGAAAAAAGAGTTATCAAGAGTGATGAATTGAGAAAATAGAAAAAGGAAGTGCGAATTACCTATTATCATTTTCTTCAATGAGACGGTCATTTATTAATCCATAGAAGTGGTGGCTGTCAGATTGAAATTTCCAGCCTAAATGGACATGGCATTGGTGACAGATAACAATCGTCCATTTATATCCGGAAAACCAGGAGAAATTGGCTGATGGATTTCCCATATTTTTAATGTGTTGAACCTTTTGAAAACAGCGAATATGAAAACTCAGGCCATGAGGATTGGTACATTGGTGATGGTGGGAACCATTAATTTCTATTTTTTCTTTATTTTTGGTGAGTTTATTTTGACAAATGGAGCAGACAATCCAGTTATCATCTCCTCCGGATCCATCATCTATTTCTTCCAACTCTTTTGGATCAAGGTATTGCTTGTATTGATCAGATAATTTAAAGAATAGAACAGGTAATCTTAAAGAATAAAAATTATCCATACTATCATTATAACTTAATATTAGTTTAAAGTCATTGATTGTAAGAAAAGATTTATTAATTATTCCCTTGATTAATTTGTTTGTTTGCAGTATGATTAATAGTGATGGTATATAATTTTTTAATTATGATTTTTTTGCCATCCGAACTACCAGCTGGAGCTGGAAAATAATTTCAGAGAGCTTTACGCCCTCTGGTTCCGGAGTTTATTCTCCGCGACAGTTTTCTTCTTTAGCCCTTTCTTCTTAGATATGAAGGGAAGGGCATTTTTATTTTATAATAAATCTTCCCAGCGAATCCCTTCACCATCTGGAATGGTTTTTTTTACAGTTTTTCCCAGTACTAAAGCTAAAAATTCCGGAGCTAAACCTACTCGAAGCGTTTTTTCTGTACGTAACAGAGCACAATTGGTTTCTGTCAGTTTTTCTCCTGCATTTATTTTTGTTAAAGCATGCAAGGATCGGTTGGTTCGTAAGTAGTTTTGCTTTTCACTATTAGCCAATCTTTTCACCCCATCTCCTAGGATAAGATCAATTCGCTCTGAGCCATATTGCTCTTTTAGATAAGAAATAGTTAGGGCAGGCTCATTACTTTTTGCTTTTTTAACAGCTGAAACCATGTGCTCAAATTCGGCCGGATTGAGAGCTGTAGGATCATCCAGGCCACTGTCTTTTTTATCCAGGGTAAAATGTTTTTCAATGACCTTTGCCCCTAATATTGTGGATAAAAGGGGAACTAAAATCGGGTCCAGAGAGTGGTCAGATATGCCTGTGGGGACACCAAAAATACCATGGAGAGAAGGAATTAATTTTAAATTAAATTCTTCTTCAGGAGCAGGATATGCTGTAATACAATGCAGTAAAATGCCGTTTTTGCCTATAATTTCTAATGCTTTTTCAATATCAGTTAAACGGGAAACTCCTGTTGAAAGGAGGACTGGTATTTCATACTGGGCAACTTCTTTTAATAAAGGGAGATGATTGAGTTCTGGAGAAGCAATTTTCATCCACCTTACTTCCATATCCTTTAAAATACGGGCACTCTTGATCCCAAAGGGAGAGCAGAGAAAATCCAGGTTTAATGACTCGGTAAATTCTTTTAATTTGAAGAAAAAATCTGACGGTTGTTCCAGTTCTTTAAAGCGCTGGTATAAAGGAATCATGCCCCCAGGGAGAGGAACTTCTCCTGAAGCGGGGTGAATAATTTCATCTGCGTAAACCAGTTGAAATTTAATACAGTCGGCTCCGCTGGCTGCGGCTGCTTCAATGAGTTGATATGCTTTATCTAATGATCCATTATGACTGGTCCCAATTTCTGCAATAATCCAGGGCTCAGTCGGAAAAGAAGGTACTTTCATTAAGGTTCTCTTTTTTTTTATATTGTAACAGAAAAAATGATTTTTGAGGAAAAAAGTGATTGGTTTTGATAGAATCTATTAAAAAATATCATTGCAGTATTATAGTCCATTTTTTACCAGCCACAGAAAATATCTTGTGGCTGGTGAGATAAAAAAAATATATAAATCAGGAAACCAGTTTTTCCCATTTCTGGTAAGTATCATCCAGGATTTTTTGCAGTTTTTCTAGTTCCTGACTGATTTTTTTTCCTTGCTGATGGTTGCCTTGCTGAAAAGCTAAAACAGCCCTTTTTTCCAGTTCTTTTTGTTCTTTTTCCAACTGATTGATTCTTTGTTCTAATTGATCAATTTGGAATTGGCTTTGGTTTTTGTCTTGCAAAGGGCTGCGCTGTTTTCCCCGTTTAGATATTCTTCCATTACTAACCTGGACTTTTTGTTCTGACCAGTATTGTGAAAAATTACCTAGATGAGAATTTAGTTTCTGATCTTTAACTTCAATGATACGGGTTGCAATTTTATCCAGGAAATAGCGGTCATGGGAAATGATCAACAAGGTTCCCTGGTAATCCAGTAATGCCTCCTCAATGGCTTCACGAGAAGGGATATCCAGATGATTAGTTGGCTCATCCAGAATGAGAAAATCCGCTTTTTGCTGTTTCAGTTTGGCCAGCTGCAGCCGGTTCTTTTCACCTCCAGAGAGGTTATCAATTTTTTTGTCCAGATCAGCATAAGTAAAGAGAAAAGGAGCGAGTAAGCGATAAGCCTGGTTCTTATCGAGGCTACCCAAATTGCGAATTTCTTCCTCAATGGTATGATCTGGATTTAAACTATCCTGGTTTTGTGAAAGATATCCAACTTTCAAACTGGGCCCAATTTGAATAACCGGATTATTCCAGTCTCCTTCTGTTACAATCTTTTTAATTAAAGTTGTTTTTCCGCAACCATTGGGACCGACTAATGCTGCTTTTTCACCACAATGAAGTTCCAGATTAGCTTGTTCATAGAGAAGTTGATCCGTATACCCAAAGGTGAACTGATTTACTTTTAAAGCTATTTTTGCTTTGTTAACCTCTGTTTCTAATTGAACCTGTATTTTAGACTGATCTAATTGGGGTCTTTCTACAGCATTCTTTTTTTCTCTTTCAAGTTGGGTTTTTCTGGCTTTTAAACGTTTTCCCCAAGCTGGATCGGGTCGGGAACGGGCAATTTGTGCAAATTTTTTAACCAGTTCTTCCAATTGGGCCAGCCGTTTCTGGTTTGCTTTGTAATCAGCTTGCTGGGCCATTGCTTTTTTAATTTTAGCCATCCGATAGGCAGTATAGTTTCCCCGATAGGAGCTAATCTGGCCATTCTCTATTTCCAGGATTTCATCGCAAAGGTTATCCAGAAGATAACGGTTGTGAGATACAATCAGGATGGTTCCTTTGAATTTTAAAAGAAAGCTTTCCAACCAGGCTAATCCTTGAAAATCAAGATGGTTGCCTGGTTCATCCAAAATCAGGAGATTTGGCCGTTTGATTAAGGCACTGGCTAAACCGAGAACATTCTGCTCACCCCCAGAAAGAGATGATACTGGTTGTTGGAGTTTGTCACCTAATCCCAAAGCTTTGAGCATAGTCTCACACCGATTAACCAGGGTATCTCCTTCAATAGTATCATAAGCATCTCTTATTTTTTGATACTCAGAAAGGCAGTGCTCTAACTCATCATCTGTTGTTACACTGAGTCTTTCTTCACTCTCTTTTAATTGATTAAAAAGCGGTTGAAATTCATTGGTAATCGCCTTTATTACCGTGAGGTTTTCAGGAAAATTTAAGTGCTGGCTCACATAGCCAGTTTGGTTCTCTGGTAAACAATTGATAGACCCAGAGGTTGGTTCTTCTTCATGGGCAATAATATTTAAAAGGGTGGTTTTTCCCGAGCCATTTGCACCAATGAGTCCATAACAGCGGTTTTCATTAAGTTGTAAATTGATCTTAACCAGAACATCTTGTGTTCCAAAGCTTTTTGACAGGTTTTGTAATTTGATTAAAGTCATATGGATTCCTCCCATTTTTTTGTTTTTAAAAGTGTTAATTATCTGTTTTGGGATGAATACTTTCGGAGGAATCGCTAAATAGAAATGTAAATTTATGAAGTGTTTAAAATTTTTCTATTAAACGACTATGACCGAAAGCTCCAGATAGATGTTCCTGCACTGCGAATAAAAAAATGTGTCATGTTTTTCTCCTTGAAATGATTTGTTATTTTGAAAATATCATAATCTTGTAGTTTGGACAAGGGAAATTGATTATTTCATGGGGAAAGTTGAAAAATTGCTTCGACTCCATAAAATTTGAACGGAGCAATCATTAAATTTTGAATATTACCGGATTTGGCTCTAACTAAAAATTTTTCATCAAAGGCAGTATAAATAGTTTCGTCATTAAAAATAATTTTAACATCACCAGTTCCGCTAATGGTTTGATTAACAGGAATATAGAATAAATAGGTCACAATATTGTCCCTTGCATATACTTTGAAATGAGTCACCTGGGGAATGGGTATTCTCTGATTATTCACATAAATCTGGGTAAAAAAATCAAAATCTTTTATCCCAACAAAAAAATCATCAAAAACGATTTCTGTTTCCTCTGCACTAAAAACTCCATCCATATTCTGGTCACAAAAATCCAGCACATCCTGGCTCCAAAATTCATCCCAGGTCCATTTGACATTGAGTCCTCGTAAAGTACTGCTCGATGTCAATAACTCAACCACAGGTGTAATAAACAAATGGGGATGTGAATATAGTTGGGGAAATAATAGAATCCAGGCAAAAAGAAACAGGATTTTTCTCAGTTTCATAAGTATCCCTTATTTGATTAATATAGTAAGAGTCATCATTAAACCAATGGCAATAATGAAAAAAATTGAAATATATTCTATGATAATAGATATTTTTTCTGTTTGATTTATCAATTTACCTGCAACAGACAATATACCTTTTCTGGCAAAAATGATGACAACTCCAATGAATGCTAGTAAACAAAACATTCCGGCAGATATTGCTATAATAGACAGTAATCCAACCCAGAAGGCATTTTTGGAAAAGGCTAACAACATAATCATCATAGCCACCGGACAGGGGACCATGCCGGCTGTAAAACCAATCAGCCAGATATTTTTTGAATTTTCTTTAATATGGGGGTGGTCTTTATGGATGATTTTTAAGATCAAGAAGAGCAAGCCAATAAATGTAATACAGATACCACTGGCTAATATAAAATAACTCTGCATCTTAATGCGAAATATTCCTCTTAAACCAGTTAATACAAAGCTCATCAAAACTGAAATGATCAGAGCTGAACCTGTATGAACCAGAGAAACAATGGCTCCCAGTAGTAAAGATCGGCTCATGGGATGTTTTTCTTTTAAAAAGAAGGAAGCAATTAATGTTTTACCATGACCTGGCCCAGCCGAATGAATTATTCCATAAATAAAAGAGATTCCCAGTAAGCTAAAGAGTAAAGGATAAGAGAAATCTTTCATGATTGTGCGAATCAAAGTATTCAGCTGACGGTCAAAAGTCCTCAGCAATTTAACAAAAGCTGACTGTAAAGAGTCGTTGCTTCCTCCTTCTGCCTGGCAGCTGACTAGAAAAAGGCTGGTTAAAATGAGCATAATTAGTATTATCAAGACCTTTTGCTGGCTTTTTTTATTAAATAAATTTTTCATTTATTATCCCTGCTTTATTTACTTTTATCAATTGTTAACATAATAAATAATAATGTCAATCACTTCATATTTTCTTTACTTTTCTAAAATATGAATTCAAGATACATAAACC
>JAKSBL010000484.1 GCA_022361115.1 Spirochaetota bacterium
ATTTTGAAAAGATTTTTCAATATATCTTATTCCGGTTACTAATTCCTTTAACTCATTTATAGTTAATGAAGCTTTGCTATCTGGACCAAACATTCTCTTATCGAAAACAGTATGGACTTCAATAATTTGTGCTCCTAATGAAACTGCTGCGATAGAAGGCCAAATCATTCCTGAATGATCAGAAAAACCAATTGGAACATTATATCGTTCTATCATTTCAGAAATAATATTTAATCCTATTTCTTCTGGGGTTGTAGGATAGTTGGTAGTACATTGAAGAATAGAAACGTCATTTCCTCTTTTTTGAATGAAATTTATTGTTTCATCTAATTCCTTATAATTACTCATTCCACTAGACAAAATAATTTCTTTTTTTGTTCTAGCAATTTTTTCTAAAATTAAGTAATTACTAACTTCTCCTGATCCAATTTTATACTTAGTTATTCCTACTTTTTCTAATAAATCAACTGCTGCATTAGAAAACGGAGAACTAATAAATTCTAATCCAACTTCTTGACAATGTTTTTTTATTCCAATCCATTGCTCTAAAGTAAATTCCATTCTTTTCCAATAATCATATCGAGTTTGATCTTCATAAGAAAAATTTACTCTAAATGATTCTTCTTTACTGCTTTCTGCAGATGCGATGTGTGTCTGAAATTTGATAGCATTTACACCAGTCTCAGCAATAGCATCGATATAGGAATGCAATATTCCAAGACTTCCATCATGAGCTTGAGCAATTTCAGCAATTATATAAACGTTTTTCAATTTATATTTTATCCTTAATTATTAAAAATTTCTTTAATAAAGATATTAATTTTTCAGTCTACCAATAATTCTTAAACGGAGTCCTAAATCATTTTTAAGAATATACTCTTCATTAATAAAATCATTAATTAGAGTTGAATTTAAGTATTTATCAGTATTAATATCATCATAAGGATTAATCCATTGCATTTGTTTTTTTATGTTGTCAATTCCAGTTAGTACTGTATCAATATTTAGTATTTCAAATCCATTTAATTCAAACATTTTTTTAAGAGTATTTTTGGAAAAATATAATAAATGGTTTCTTCCATCAAAACTTACACTATTTGATTGAAGAAACATATGATATAGTGAATATGAATTAGGAACAATTGCCTGAACCAATGCATTCTTATTAGCTACTAATTTTATATCATTAAAAATTTCAAATGGTTTCGGTAAATGTTCTAAAACACCAAACAATGTAAACATATCATATTTTGATTTTTTTTTTAATTCGCTTAAAAAACACTTATGAACAACTAATCCTTTATCTACAGCAATTGAATAGGCTTTTGAACTGAGTTCTGTTCCCTCCGCTTCAATATTATTACAATAATTATTTGTTATTTCCAAAAAATAACCGCTAGAACAACCAATGTCTAATAATTTTCTTTGATTTTTATTTCTATATTTATTAAATAAATCTAAATTGCTCTCAAAATACTGCTTTTTCCAAGGTTGTTCTTTTTTTGATTCTTGTATATCAACCCAAATATCATTTGCTTTAGAATGACCATATAATTCTCCTAATAGCTGTGATTTAACTTGAGGGTTACAAAAGATCATTTCGCATTCTTCACAACGGACAAAAGTATATCCTTCCTTTATAAAAAGTTGTGCATGTTTTTCTGAATGTGCATTGCATAATGGACAATTGATTTCTTTTGAGTATTTTTTATCTAATAGCCCTGTTTTTTTATTTAAAAGTTCTTTTTTTTCTTTATTTAATTCTTTAAAATATTTCTTTCTTAATTCTATATCCATTAAAATTCCTAAATTATAGTTAATATGTCATTCTTTTTTTTATATTCAGATTTATCTTTGCTAATTTATCAGCAATGAATTTTCCTGCATTACCGGATCCAAAAAGTTTTTCATTTTCATACTTCTTGTTTTTCAATTGATGTTCAATTTTATTATAAATATCTTTTCTGTCATAATTTGCAAATATTATATTTTGACCATGTTCTCTATCTTCTTGTCGATCTCCTACAATAACTGAAGGTATACCTAAAAAAGATCCTTCTCGGATAAAAGAAGATGAATTGCCTACAGTACATTTTGCGTTATTTAATACTCTTGCATAATCTTCAGGAGAAAAATTTCGAAAAAAATGAAAGGGTAATTGAGAATTTTTTTCTCTGAAAACTCTAATTCCTTTTGAAACATCATCAGTACCAGCATCAATATTAGGCCATAATACAATTTTTTGATAACTTGAAAGCTCTTTCAAAGCTAGTAATGTTTCAGTAACTTGTTGAAGGCCTTCTCCATAACTAGTAGTTACTGGATGTTGTACCATCAATATATAAGGCTTTTCCCAATCAATAACAGATCCAACACCACCATATTTACTCATAATTTCGTTTGAAATTGATAAATCATTTTCTACTAGAGTATCCATTCCGGGGCATCCAAAATTAAATATATAATCAGGGTTTTCTCCCATTTTAATCAATCTTTTTTTTGATTTTTCAGTAGCAGGAAAATGTATTTCAGAAAGTTTTGTTATAGCATGTCTTACTTTTTCATCTATATTACCACTAATTTCACCACCTTGAACATGTACAAGTGGTATATTCAAATAAGCAACCGCAATTGCAGTTGCCATAGTTTCAAAACGGTCTGCAACAGTTACAACAAGATCTGGATTTAGATCTTCTAATGCTGTAGCTATTTCAATAATTCCTAATCCAGTAGATTTTGCTTGAGTTGTTAAAGTTTCTCCTTCAACAACATAATATATTGTTCTATTTGGCTCAAAACCATCTGCTTTTATTACATCAATAGCTTTTCCAAATCTATATAACATGATGGAGGCTCCAACTATTATTTGAAGCTCTAGATCTGGGTGATTATTAATTGCCTTCATTAAATATTTAACACGCCCATAATTAGCTCGACTAGCTACTACTACACATATTTTTCGCTTTTTCATAGTGGGGAATTATAAAATATTAAATTCACGG
>JAKSBL010000003.1 GCA_022361115.1 Spirochaetota bacterium
TACGATGATTATGTTTTATCTGAAAACAAAAAAGAGTTTCTAATTTTTGAGAAATGGGATGTTACAGATACAGAAGCAGTACATATTTGGAGAGATGTAGTAACACATAGTGAAAAAAAAAGAATTGAGTATTTAACAAGTGGTGGTAAAAATTACTTTATCAATAATAAATTTATAATCGTTGATGCTTTTTTAAAAGTTTTTGATTCAAAAATTAATGATGAAATACTAAGATTGTTTTTTGATGAGGAATTTTCAATTTCAGACGATTATGCATTTACTAGTTATTTTGAAGAGAATATTAAAGATATTGATGCAAGTAAGTCAATAGTTTTAAATAGTGTTATCTTTGGTAATGATGGTTTTTTCTATCTGCTACCAAGACAGATAAAAAAATCAAAATCAGAGTATTACTATATTCTAAAATTAGATAATGATTTCAAATTAGTTGGGAAAAGAAAAGTAAAAGCATTAAATAATTCTGATTATAGATGTGTGTCTGGTATTTTTGTTGATAAGGATGGATACATTTATGTTACAAGTGATAAGGATAAGACAATTGTAAAATTTAAACCTATTGAAAATGGAGAAAATTCTTTTGTAAATCTTTCAAAGGTAAAATAGTTACAATATCACTCACAAACGACATCCTCCACCCTCGTGGTTAGGGATTTCGCTTGTCGTTACCTTATCTCAAATGCTTGTCGATAAGCATTTAGAATAACAGTAAACAACATTATGCGGCGGATTTGTTAAAATCACACTTAAAATTATAATTTCTGCTAATAATTATTGACAATTAGTGATTGGTCATATATGTTTATATGCAGGCGCACGCAAAAAACAATTGTACAGGCAGTCAGATCATGGGTAAAGACATTTTTTTTATTTTACATAGCATTTTTAAAAAGATGAGAAAAATTGCTGATAAACAGCTGCATGTTTATGGAATGACTCATACTGAAATGCGTATTCTAAATATGATTTACATCCTAGAAGCTGATGGGGATACCCAGGATGAATTTGCCAAAAGAATTGAAATTGATCGGACCAATGTGGGGCGAAGTCTAAAGAAGCTTGAAAACCTGGGGTATATTCGGAGAGAAAAAGCTGCAGAGGATAAAAGAGCTTTGCGGGTTTTTATTACAGAAAAAGGGCTGGTAATTAAGGATGAAATATTAGCAGTACGAGAAAACATTAAGAACATATTCACTAAAGATATGACTCAAACTGAAATTAATTCTCTAACAGAATTATTAGAAAAATCAGATAAAAATTTAAACTGAAATAAGCATTTCTGGTGAAAAAAATCCTTCTGCATGTAAAGAAATTTCAGGCTATCGGCATTCTTTATTTTTGCCTGATTTAATCCAATACAAGCATAATTTCTTTCAATTCAGCAACTGCAAAAAGATGACTTCTCCTGTTCATCCTGGATTGACTTCACTTTCCTGTTTTATTCTCATTTGAAAAATCAGGCAGCACGAAACTGGTACATATAAAAAGGTCCAATATCAAGGAAAGCCTGCTTTTCAAAACCATTTGCCAGTACTTTTTCTGCAAGCACTTCTGGAGATATTCTCATATGCATCGGCGGTCCAAAATCTGAAAAATCTTTTGAACAATCGATGATAATCAACTTCCCCCCAGATTTCATAATTCTGGATATTTCTTTAAATACAGTCATTCCATATTTTGCAAAATCAATGGAATGAAGAACGGTTGTAATCAGACAAACATCTATTTCTTGGTCACCAAAAATCAGGGGTTTTGTAATATCCCCAATAATCGGTCTGATATTATTAATGCCTGAATCCACACAATACTTTTTTAAATTTTTTATACTAGAGCTATTCGCATCTAGAGCATAGACAATTCCCCTGGATCCTGCAAAATCAGCTGCCCGAATCGAGTATTCCCCTAAACCGCATCCTAAATCAAGAACAGTATTTCCCTCAGCAATATCAATCTGTCTAAAAATATAATCCTGATCCATTAAACTAAAACTTGTTGGCCCTTTGCCAATATGATTGCCTGTCTGATGCTGGCTTTCTTGCTTACAAGCATTAAGACAATTATGCAACCCTTTACTCTTAGAATTGTGGTTTTCCCTGCCATTTGAACTGTTCATACAAAGCTCCTTCTTATTGTTTTTTTTCTCTGACATTGGGATATTTTTTTTTCATTCCTTATTTGCCCATCCAACTGTCGCCTTTTGAGCCTTCTATTGCTGTTTTAAGGCTTTTTCTTTAAAGTTTTCCCAATCAGATTTTTCATTTTAAATGCGTGCGCTTGCATATAAATATATATAATAAATCATTAATTGTCAATAAATATTAACAGAAATTATGATTTTAAGTGTGATTTAATGTATCAGGATGTATTAATGAGATAGACTAAAGAAGGCGGGGAGGGTAAAAGCAGGGCAAAATCATGAGTATTTTCTCTTTACACGTTATCTGTAACTCCATGAGATACTCTTCCGATTTTTCCTCTTTCAACAGGAAAGATTTCTGTTCTTGCGGGACTGACAGGTTCTTTTCTTTGCGTTTCAGTTAGTTTTTGCTGTAGAAAAAAACTGCTGCTATAATAGCATTACTTTATAGCAGCAGATTTGTCATTTGATGATTAAAATTCTCCGAATTCATCGTCGTTCAGGGCAATGACCTCTTTAGGAATGACTTTTTTTTCCTGAACTTCAATTTCTTCAGTTCCTGCAGGAACTCTGTCACTGCCATTATTGCCGTTGGTTGGTTTGACAGAAGCTTGATATTCTGCCTGATGAATTTCATTGGTATCAAATTTCAGCTGATTATTCATCCGGAAAGAATCAACCTTTTCCAGTTGAAAACTGCTAATCATTTCTTTCAGCTGAACTGC
Source organism: Spirochaetota bacterium (assembly GCA_022361115.1). Taxonomy (GTDB): domain Bacteria; phylum Spirochaetota; class GWE2-31-10; order GWE2-31-10; family GWE2-31-10; genus JAKSBL01. The sequence goes on from JAKSBL010000003.1 coordinate 2,881, forward strand.
CATGGAGGCCAGCTCTTCAGCTGCAGAGGCCCCTTCTTCCGCAGCTGCAGTGTTGGATTGGGTTATCTGTTCAATCTGTACTAAAGATTCATTAATCTGTTCCAAACCGCTGGTTTGCTCCTTGCTGGCACTGGTTATTTCTTCAACCAGATCGGCTACCTTGGCTGCACCGTCCACAATTTCCTTCAACTGAGTAGCAGTCATTTCTACCAGTTGGTTACCATTCTCAATATTACGGATGGATTCCTCCACCATTTCGGTGGTATTTTTTACCGCCCCTGCTGACCGCACAGCCAGGTTGCGAACTTCTTCTGCAACAACAGCAAATCCTTTACCATACTTACCGGCACGGGCTGCTTCCACATTAGCATTTAGAGCCAGTAAATTGATCTGAAAAGCAATATCATCAATGGTTTTTACGATTTTTTTAATCTCATCACTGGAGGTATTGATCTTACTCATGGCATTTACCAGCTGGTTCATCTGCTCATTTCCTTTTTCCGCATTTTCCATGGAAGTTTTGGATAGGCTGTTTGCTTGTACTGCATTGTCTGCATTTTGTTTGGTCTGACCGGCGATCTGGGTGATGGAGGAAGTGATTTCCTCTAAAGATGCTGCCTGTTCTGTCGCTCCTTGTGATAATGACTGGCTGGAAGAGGCAACCTGCTCAGAACCACTGCTCACTTGATCAGAAGAGGTATTCACCTGTAAAAGGACCTGATTGAGAGAGTTTTTCATTTTAATCAGAGATTTGCCCAGTCCGTCTTTATCGGAAGCCAGTTTTACCTCTGCAGCAAAGTTTTGTCTGGCAAAATGCTCAACTACAGCAGCTTTCACTTTCAAGTTCTCCAGCATTTTGGTCAGGGAGATTCCTAGTTTATCTTTTTCAGATGCCAGTTGAACTTCAGCAGTTAAGTCTCCTTCTGATATTTGTTCCAGTAATTCCGATTTGTATTTCAGGGATTCAATCATCCTTTCAATGGATAAAAAGACTCCTTTTGACTGCTGACTTCTCTCCATATTCATATCAATATCCCCTAGTGAAACCCGGGAGGCGATTTCATCAATCACAGAAGGATCTTCACCTAGTTGAGTGATAATACTCTTTATAGTAAACATTGATATCAAGACTGCTATAATAAGGGCAAAAAAGCTTACCCCAACAATAATTATGACTGCAATATTATTAGAAGACTGCAGCTTAGGCCCCAAAGCATCCTGATCTGCCTTTACTGAAAGTTTTACATCTTCAACTTCTTTGGCAATTTGCGGCCCCATAACATCCAGAGAATTATTAATGATGTCATTTCTTTCCCATATTACTTCTACCAGCTGATTGAAAGAAGTAATATAAATTTCTCTGTTCTCAACTACTTCTGATAGA
>JAKSBL010000176.1 GCA_022361115.1 Spirochaetota bacterium
AAGAAATAAACATTGTTTGGTTCATTTAGAGTTTTTTGCTTAATTTCGAATATAAACTACAATTGTTTTTACTTTTTCTATATTTCCCATTAATCTAATATCATAACAATTCTATTTTAGCACGCTTTTTTAAAAAATCTATCTACAGCTCTGCTGTTCCTGGTCTAATCTTGAGTAATTTCTCAGCGAATGATAAATATCACAGTCAAGTTCATCTAAAAAGTACAAATAATATCAAACTTTTAAAAAAAGAGTACACAAAAAGTAAGAAAAAGAAGTATATTTATAAAGTCTTATTTTTTGATGATGAGGTGATCTGATTGGTAATAGCTATAATACAACCCCTGCTTCTGAATAGTCAGGTACAAAAAAAACTTTTTCAACCCATAAAAGCGCTGGGACATTCTTTAATAGAAAAAGACTGTCGGAAAAAAGAAGATGATACTATCATCGAATTTGCCAAAGATGCAGAAGTCATTATCATGGCTAATATGCCTATTTCTGAAAAAGTTATAAATGCTCTGCCTAAATTAAAGATGATTAGTGTGGCATTTACAGGAGTTGATCACATCCCCTTAGAACTTTGTCACAAAAAAAATATAACCATTTGTAATGCTCAAGGTTATGCTACCCGAGCTGTTTGCGAACTAGTATTTGGACTGCTCTTTAGTGTTTACAGAAAAATATCTAATGCTGATCAGGCATTAAGAAAAGGAGAAACCAGTGCAGCTTATTTTGGAACTGAGCTCTGGGGCAAAACCTTTGGCATAATAGGTGCAGGTAGCATTGGTGAGGAAGTGGCTAAAATTGCCCTGGCTTTTGGCTGTAAAGTTCTGGCTTATTCTCAGCCAGCAAGACCTGAGTTAGAAAAGTTAGGTATAAAAATGACAAATCTTACTACTCTATTAAAAGAATCAGATATAGTTTCTCTCCATGTACCTTTGCTGGAAAGCACAAAACACATGTTAAATAAAGAGAAACTTGCATTAATGAAACCATCAACAGTTATTATCAATACTGCACGTGGCCCTTTAATTGATAATGAGGCTTTAACTGAGGCACTTCTCAACAAGCAAATAGCAGGTGCTGGATTGGATGTTTTTGATATGGAACCACCTATTCCGCCTGACTACTGTTTACTTAAAGTTCAGGATAACATTGTTGTTACCCCCCATATTGCTTACGGAACTACTGAGTCTTTTATCAAAAGAGGGCAAATCGTCTTTGATAATGTAATTCATTGGCTAAAGGGTAACCCTATTAATGTGAAATAGTTAAAATTTAGATTAAACATGCTGATTTATAAAATTCTATCAATTGATCAAAGGAATTCCTGTTTTTTTATTTATACTTGAGGATTAGCTTGATCTACTTTTATCCTGTCTTCATAAAAAGCAGTAATACTTAATCGTATATAAGGAAATAACCAGAAGAAACCAATGCCACAGGATAAGAGACTCAGCAGGAACCAGCCAAAAAAACTGAAATACAACATAAATAATTTCCATTTATAACCATCCATTAACCGGATACTTTCATCCAGTGCCTCTTTGGCAGAGAGTTCTGGCTGATCATAGATTAGATAAAAGGCTAGGCTATATCTAAAAGCAGCAATGATACCTGGAATAATAAACAATAGAGTCCATAAAAAAATAAAAACAAATTGTAATAAATATAGAACTAAACTTTTTTCAAAATTCTTAAAACCTTCAAATAAATGATTTAAACTGCTTTCCTCATTTCTATTTAATTTTAAAAAGTAACCCACTAAACCTAACATTAATGGTCCGCCTATTATCAAAATTATCGCAGAACCAACACCTCCGACAATAAGAAAGTAAATAAAACAAATGAGTATTGGGGTTACCCAATTTCCTTTTAGTTTTTCTCTTGCTTCTGCTCTAAAATCTGAATTATCCAACATCATATTCTTTTGATTATCCATACTCACTCCAATAGCTCTCTTTTAAAGATTAACTATATTTAATCCTAGGATTTTTCAAATTCTTTGTCAATAGATGTAATTACAAAAAATACCAGTTTTATCATTTTTATTGATTGTTTAACCAGTTTACTTCAAATTTTCAACCGCACACCAATCTATTTTAGCCATTTACACTTAAAAATGTTTACTCATAAAATTTTGGACTATAATACCTGCATAATAATCATTCAACTTTAAAAAAGGAGTCAATACAATGGATTCAATCAAAAAAAACAACAAACTGGAAGTAGGTGAAAAAATTTCCCTGCTATGGATAGTTATCCTGTTCAGTATGATTTTTGCTGATATTTTATCATTTATGTTGCCAGGCAGTTTAAAAGAAATTATCGACGGGACAGTGACCAGCTTTGAAATCACACAAGAAATCCTCCTGGTGTTTGCTTTACTATTAGAAATTCCTATTATCATGATTTTTCTTTCCCGCATCTTAAAAGGTAATATTAACCGTTGGGCAAATATTGTTGCTGCTATTATTACCATTGCTTTTGTTATTGGCGGAGGTTCATTAACTTTGCACTATATCTTTTTTGCAGCAGTTGAAGTGATTAGTATGCTCATCATTATCTGGCTTGCCTGGAAATGGCCTAAAGAAGAGTTATAAATCAAACATGCAGCTTTTTTTAACTGCCAGGGGTAGCAGGAGTAAAAATTGTCAAATCAGCTGTCCACAAAAACAGGATTATTTAATCAGGAAAGTTCATCTTGACAGGGCACACCTTTTATCTTATGATTCTAATATCCAACAATTGAAGAGTTATTATGAAATTAGAAAGACAACTTGGCGTATTAGAAGTTTTTAGCATTGCTTCAGGAGCAATGATCAGCTCCGGGATTTTTATATTACCTGCTATTGCCTATAGCGTAGCTGGCCCTGCTGTAATTTTTTCCTATTTATTTGCCGGAATTTTAATTTTACCGGCATTGTTTTCCAAACTGGAACTCTCTACTGCTTTACCGAAAGCTGGGGGGATTTATTTTTTTTCTGAACGGATTCTGGGCTCTACTGCAGGTGTAGTAAATGGATTTGCGGGCTGGTTTTCCCTGAGCATGAAAAGTGCATTTGCTCTAATTGGGATTGGAGCTTTTGCCACACTAATATTTCCTGACATTAGTGAATGGCAAATTAAATTGATTGCCAGTGGCGCCTGTATTTTATTTGGAATTATCAACTTGTTCAGCGTTAAGGCATCGGGTAAATTACAAATTATTATGGTTGCCATATTATTATTAATCCTCACAACATTCATTATCGTGGGTTATCGAAAAGTAGATTTTAGTCATTTAAATTTTGGCCAAATTGCTTTTGATTGGAAACTGGTTTTTGCAACAACTGGTATGGTCTTTGTTTCTTATGGCGGCTTAACCAAAGTTGCCAGTATAGCAGAAGAGGTTCGGGATTTGAAAAAGAACCTGGTACGTGGGATGATTGCTGCCTATGTGGTCGTTCAAATCATTTATCTTTTAGTTTTATTTGTCATCATTGGAGTCATGCCAGGTAATCTTCTGGCAAAATCTCTCACTCCTATATCAGATACAGCCAATTATTTTTTTTCTTCTTCAGCTTTTAACCAGTTTTTTGTAATAATTACTGCTGCAGCTGGTATGCTGGCATTTATTACTACTGCTAATGCAGGTATTATGGCTGCTTCACGCAGCCCCATGGCCATGAGCCGGGATGGATTGATTCCAGATCTTTTAAGTAAAGTTTCTCCTAAAAACAAGACTCCCTATGTAGCCGTCATTTTAACCACCCTTTTTATGTTAACTATTATTTTAATTTTGCCCATTGTCAAACTGGTCAAGGTTGCATCCTTATTTAAACTCATGCTCTTTGCTATGGTCAATTTATCAGTTATTATTATCCGTTCTTCCAAGATAAAAAACTACAAACCCTCTTTTCGATCTCCTTTTTTCCCATTGATACAAATATTAGGTATTGTTTTTTATATTGTTTTGATTATTGGAATGGGTACCTTTACCATCATGGTTGCTCTGGGTTTTATTCTCCTGGCAGTACTCTGGTTCTTTATATACTCCAGAAAAAAGGTCAAACGAAAATCAGCTTTAGTTTACATGATCGAGAGCGTAACTAATCCCCAGCTAGTTCAAGATGAAAGTGAGTTAGAATTGGAAGACGAACTGTTGGATATTCTTATTGAGCGGAATGAAATTGTAGAAGACCGTTTTGACACAATTATTCGTCAAGCACCAGTTCTGGACTTACATAAAACAATTACCCGAGACGAGTTATTCAAGATGATTGCTGAAATTGTCAGCAAAAAACTTGAGGTTGATCAATCAGAAATAGAAAAAAAACTCAATGTGCGAGAAGAAGACTCCTCAACTTTAATCTATCCTGGGGTTGCAGTTCCCCATGCTATTCCCCATGTCATTATTGAAGGGGAACACATTTTTGATATCATTCTGGTGCGAAATAAATACGGCATCATTTGGAATGAAAAAGAGGAAATTGTCTATAAAGCCTTCTGCCTGATTGGCAGTAAAGATGAAAGAAATTTTCATCTAAAAGCCCTGGCTGCCATTGCTCAGGTTCTAATGGACCCGGACTTCCACAAAGAGTGGGAAAAAGCCAAGCATGAAGATGATATCCGTACTTCTGTACTCTTGACCAAGAGAACACGGGAAAGTGGGAAATAGAAATTAATGAACCATAATGTCAAAAGTTTTCTAAAAATAAGAAAATTATGGCTAAGAAGATAATTTAAGGATGAAAACGGATAAACATCAAGATACAGGGATTTAGTTTTTAGAAAAATATTTCTTAATTATTTGTGTCAAATTTGTGAATAATCCTAGCTGACTCTTAACGACTCATTAGGACTCGTGGTCGTTTAGGCACTTGAAAGTACCTTTCTTAATATGTGAACAAAATATGAAGCGATAGAACCGAACAGCATCATTCCCAAGCCTGGAAAAAGGATGAATAACCCAAAACTAAAATTTAATTCATAAAGGCCGCCATAATTTTCCAAATTCATCATGGCAGCACTAATCAATAATCCTATTGCTAATAAAGCAGTGATAGATAAAGTGGGAAGGAAAAAATTAATATAATCTTTTATACTTAAAAGAATGCTCAACACAAGCAATATTACCAGTAAAACATAAATAGGAATAACAAAGTATTTCTCCAGTTTTAAAAACCGGATTCCACTATAAAACCAGTAAGCAGAAAAATTATCTCCAGCTCCATTAAACCAGGGACACAAGAATCCAATCAGTGTCATGATTGTCCCATTTAAAGTTATGTTTTTAAGAGGATCGTAAATTTGATTAATGAGTATTTCAGTTTCTAGTTTCATATTTTCAATATATAATTTTTTATCTTTATTGCAATTATTTTTTTTGTGTTTCTGATTTTTTGAAAAAAAATTTTTAAATATTTTCCAGAGTGATATAATGTGTATGGAGGCCAATGCGGAACGATCCCTTTGAGCTAGTGGAAGCTGAGAAATATTTCATGGAATCACAGTGAGTTTTATCGTAGTAAAGAAGAAAAAGAGATCACAAGGATCACCAAGAGACACAAAAAGAGCACAGAAGAAGAGGATTTTAAGCTACATTCTTTAAAGAATAGTATAAAATTTATTCTTATATAAAAAATAGTCTAATATTTTTAACTAAATGTTTATGATTTGTCATTCCATAAAAATTATGTTATTTTCTAATCTGATAAAAACTTAATATCTCTTTTGTAACTACAGGAACCAAGATTATTTTTTAAAACTTAGATCAGGATTAATATGTACAAATCAATACTGTTTTTTTTTATTTCATTTTATTTATCTTTAGTTCCCCTTTTTTCAACTTCATTATTACATACCCTAACTATTGAAAACATGACAGCCCATTTTAATCATTTTCAACCTTCTAAAAGATATAGAATAAATGATTCAACAGCTGATACCAGCGAGAAGATCACTTTTAGAGAATGGGCTAATTCAAAAAAATACTTTATGAAATTTCGAGGTACGGTATCCTTTGTCTGGGATTATATGTTGGAACATCAGGATGGAGTGAATCCGGGCAATCATTTTTTACCCAATAATTATACCGAATTAGATTATACAGATAAAAATGATTCTCATCACTCAACAGGTGACCCTGGCCGAAAAATCGGAGGTACCTGGGGGGGGATGCAGGCTAAGCTTTATCTCCATTACCATTTTATTGCCCCTTTTTTAACAGCAAATAATCCTTTAATGAAAGATAATAATATTAAGTTCAGCTTTTATGGTGAACTCAGCCCAGTTACCATGAATTTTGGTATGGGTGTCACCTTAACTCCTGTTGCTTTTTTAACATTTCAATCTGGTTTTTTACTGGGCAATGGATGGAAACTGACTGATACCCTGGCCGGCCTGGGTCTGAATAATAATGGGATAATTGAACGGCAGAAGCATGCTGGTCCACATTTACAGCTGTGGTTTTCCTCTACCTTTCAAATAGATTTAGCCTTTATTTTACCAGAAAAAATAAGACGCTGGACTCATGTGGTTGTATTAGCCACCCCAATGCTTAAGTACCAGGCCTTATTAAATATTGATGAAGATCAACCTTATATGTATGAAGAGTGTCCAGGAGAACAGTTAGGAGGCTGGCGTTTTCTGGCTGAGTTTTTACTGGGTTACCGCTTTTATATTATTGAAGACGATATTGGAGAAGATCAGATGTTCATTAAAATGCGGCATAACAATTTTATTATCACTACAGGTATGTATGTGTGGATTGATTATTTAAACCTCACTCATTTTAATGATTCTCCTATGTCAAATGGCTGGGGATCTGATTTTACCTATATTAATTTTGGCCCGGCAGTACAGTTTGATTTGCCAAATAACATCTGGTTTAAACTTTTTTTCTTCTTTAGAAATGACCGAGCCTATACTAGTGAAACAGTGGGCAACCTGGATTTTAGAGACAGGATCTACGAAGATTATTATATCTTTTTCCGCTGGTTTGGTATTTTTGCAGGCTGGAATTTTTAAAACCAAAAATTCTTTCTTCCCATAAACTTAGCAACTTCTTCACATAATCCAGACTGCTGATGGATATGATTTTTGTCAAATCAATAGGCTAAGTATTAATTATTCAAAACCTCTCGGATCTTTTTTGCAATATCAGATTTATCAAAAGGTTTTTCCAGATAGCCTTTTATTCCCATTGCTTTGGCAGATTCTTCTGATATTTTTTCACTAAATCCGGTAATCAATAAAATCGGCATGTCAGGGTTTGATTCCAGTATTTTTTTTGCTAAAATATCTCCTGTCATACTGGGCATAGTCATATCAGTAATAATCAAATCAAATTGATTTGGATCATTAAAAAATAACTGAAGTGCTTCTTCTGGTTTAGTACAGACTTCTACCAGATAACCTAAATGTTCTAATAATCTTTTTATAGAGGTTCCTAATGTTAATTCATCATCAACAAACAGGATCTTTTCATTCCCTGTCTCAATTTGTTGTTTCAGAAGAACTCCTCGATCTACTATTTGTGAAACTGGAAAAAAAACCGTGAAGACAGTACCTTTACCAGGTTCACTGGTAACAGTAATCTCGCCTTGATGATTGTTAACAATACCACGAACAATTGCCAATCCCATACCTGTTCCTTTGCCCATTTTTTTTGTAGTGAAAAATGGATCAAAAACCTTGTTAATAATCTCTGGCTCAATCCCTTCCCCATTATCAGAAATAAGAATCTGAGCATATACTCCTGGAATCAGATTGTGATGTTTAATTATGTCGCTTTCTTTTAACTCTGCCTTTTTTAATTGTATAGTTAAAACTCCACCCATTTTTTCCATTGCATGAGCTGAATTGGTACATAAATTGATCAGGAGTTGACGAATTTGTGTAGGATCAGCCATAATTGTAATGGATTCTTCGAATATATGTGTAACTATTTCAATAGACTTTGGGATAGAAGCTCGCAAAAGGTGATAAGATTCTTGAATAATTGCCTGAATAATGACATTTCTTTTAACAATCTCACTTTTGCGGCTAAAACTTAACAATTGATTTACCACATCTCTAGCATGAAAGCAGGACTTTCGGATTTCAGTAAGACTTTCTGATACATTTTTATTATCCAAAAGATCTAGTAAGGCTAGTTCAGAGTTACTTAAAATTATACCTAAAATATTATTAAACTCATGTGCAATCCCGCCAGCTAAAGTTCCCATTGATTCCATTTTTTGTGCATGGTGAAGTTGGCTTTCTAAACGGGTTTTCTCTTTCTGGTTTTCTACCCGGCGGGTGATATCTCTGATTGCTTTAATAAATGTTTCTTTCTCTTTCCATTTGAGAAAACTCCCAGTTATTTCAACAGGAAAAATAGTTCCATCCCTTTTTTTGTGGTAGCGAACTGGAATATGTGTTGATTTTTTTTCCATGGCATATCTGGTTTTTTCTGGTTCAGCTGAAATAGCAGATATCCTCATATTCAAAAACTCATCTCGGCTATATCCATACAATTGAGTAGCCGCAGTATTAGCTTCTAAAATCTGTTCCGATTTCCCACTAATTAAAAAGATCGCATCAGATTCCATTTCAAACAATCCACGATACTTTTCTTCGCTCTCTCGTAAGGCATTTTCGGCTTTTTTTCGTTCTTTTTCTTCTTTTACAATAAGGGAACCTCTAATACCGAAATATGAAAAAAATAAAATTCCAGCTAATAAGATGATGATGATCACCGTCAGTTTATTTCTAAAGCTTACCAAAGATTGCAGGACTTCATCTTCACTGGAAGCAACTACTAATGACCAGAAAGTATTACCCACTTTTATCGGTATAAAAACAGCATGTTTTTTTGTTTTTACTGTCTTTTCTCCCATAATTCTATCATAATAGTAAGTGGTAATTCCTTCTTTCCCTGCAATCATATCATCAGCCATATTAATAATCGATGGAAAATCTGCACTGGTAGTATAGACAGATTTTCCAACATGGCCAGGAACCGCACAATACAATTCAATTCCATCGCTGCCAATCATCCAGGCATAACCGGTTTTCCCAACTTTAATATCCTTTAAATACCTTTCTGCAATTACTTCAAAATTTATGAGAACAGCTAATGATCCTTGAAAATTCTGATGATCAAATACCGGCACATGCAGAGCAATGGTATCATAGCCTTGAACCGCTTTAAAAACATCACTGGCTACTGGATGATGTTTTTTTAATAACTCTTTCACATGTTTTTGATATGAAATATCCTGGCCAATAGCCCCTGGAGATTCGGGTTTGGTATAAATGATTTTACCGTTTTTATCCATTCTGGTAATGGCCCGAATGAGTGGCTGATTTGTACTTAAATGAAACCCTAATTTTTCTTTACCTGTTTCATTTAAATAGATAATATCATCATTACTAGCTGCCCTGGTCATAAAAGAAAACCACTGATTAATATAATTCTCAATACCACGGGCAGCCTGATTGGCATGGATGATTTGCCTGGAATTCAAATCATTAATAGCCTTGACTTTAGTATCCTGGTAAATCATTTGAAAAAGATAAATACAGAAAATTACCCAGAAAATCATGAAAACACCCATTAATTTATAATTCATGATTGCCTCTTGGGAAAGAAAGAGTTTTAAAGGGTATTTGATTTTTATCATTTATCATACTTTTTGAACTTCTGAAATAAGCCACTTAGCAACTTAATTTATAATATTATAACTAAGAACGATCTGGAAAGCAAGTATCTGATAAAAACTGTTTTATCTATATTGCTATTGACGAGAGATAAACTGGAAAAAATCATAACGATTTTTCATATTGGTTTTTTTAAAAATATTATAAATGTGAACTTTTACTGTTGAGATTGAAATAAAAAGTTTATCAGCAATTTGCTTATTGGAATACCCTTTAATAATAAGTTCAACAACATCTTTCTCCCGGTCCGATATCTGATATTGCCTAAAAAAATCATCAGCCAATTGAATTACTGGTTGTTTTTTAGGTTTTTTCTTGCTAAAGGTGAAAAACAATAGCATGAGAATGATTAATAATGAAATAATAAAGCTAATCAATACAATCAAAAATACTGAAAACACCTTTATTTGCGCCATTTGCTGTTTTTGTTTAATAAAAAAGTATTTTAATGTCTTTAAAAAGGCTAATTTGTCCTGTTGATTAATATATGCAACAAAAGTGTTTCCTTCATCAATCTGATGAAATAATCCTTCAGTCCCGAGATTTAAGTAATTACTAAAACTTCCTGCTAATGCAATGGATTTCCCTTTTTTTGCTGTTAATAATAGTGAAGATTGTCCATTACTTCCATAACTTTTTTCCAGCCAGATCGCTTCTCCTTTTTCATCATAACATACAATGAAAAGTTCTTTCTGGTAGAGAGTTTTTAAAAATTTTCCTTTATCAAAATAAGCAATTGATTGGAAAGTACCAGCTAACCAGATTTGGTTTTTTTCATCAATAGTCATACTGGCAACCAAATCAATCATTTTGCCACCTGCCTGATTAGCCCAGATTAAATCACCATTCCCATCAATTTTAGCCAGGAAAATATCTTCAGTTCCCTGATTATTAAACTGATACCGATCGATAAATAACTTATCAGTAAAAGTACCGCAGATTACAATTTCTCCATGTTGGTCTACTTGAAGTGAGGTAATCAGATCTTCACCTTTACCATAGATATGTTTAATCCAGATTACCTGCCCTTCGGGAGATAATTTAACAATACAGCTATCGGTTTTACCATAGCTAATTAAATGATATTGCTGGGAAGTAAAAGCTTCAGTAAACTGAATTGCCATATAGACATTATTAGAAGAATCTATTGCTAAATCAGCCACTTCAACTTGCGAAGGTAATACATTCTCACTCTGGTAAAAGGATAAAAAGCGGTGTTGATCAGCATACTTAAGAAGCAAAACATTATTTTCATTACTTTTAATAAGATTTCTTTTTAAATCAACAGTTCCCTGATAGGTACCAGCAATGAGGTACCGATTTTTCTGATCACAGGCAATTTTTGTTAAATTAAGTTTACCATTATGATAGAAAACTTTCTTATAATCCTCTTCCCCCCTTGGATGAACCTTTAAAAGATAATTTTTATAATAACTTCGTTTTCCTGATTTCATTAATTCATGAGTTTGATCATAAAGTGATTCATAATACTGACCAATTACAAAGATATTCCCCTTTTGATCCAGAGCCATATCCTTTATTTTATCTTGATATTCATTCCCTAATTTTAAAAACCAATTAAACTGATTGTCTTCTTTAAAAGAGGCGATAAAACTATCACTCTCACCCTGGCTCTTTACGGTTTTTTTATGATTTACCTTAAAATAATTTGTAAAATCACCACTAATGATTAAATTTCCATTAGGACTATAAGCCAAACCTTTCATCACTGCATGAGCACCACTTCTCAATTTAAAAGCTTTTTTAATTGATGTTCGAAATATATTGAGATAATAAGTTTTTTTTCGATCATAAGAAATCACGTTAATAACAATTTGATTGGTACCGTAATCCAGTAATATAGGATCCGAGTATTGTTGAGAAAGGACCTTTTTACTAATACTGTTTATCCCATCATAATTAGCAACGATAAATATTTCAGCATTGGGATTATCCATAACAGGAATCAGTGTAATGTGTTCATTTTTTGTTATTAATTCATAATGATCTTTGTCTGGATGGAAATAAAAATTCTGATTCATTATTTGTAAATCGGTAAGAGATATAACTGGTGAAACCTCTCTTTCATGAGCTCCAATATCATAGGATCCTTGAAAACGTGGAGAAAAATCAAAATCCTCTTTTACTTCAGATAGAGTCATACCCTTATTAACCACGCCTGGAACTGCTCCCCTTAAGTGTAAGTCACCTTTCTCATAATCAACAAACCAAATTTTTTGAGCATTGGTGATATTACTTTCTAATTGCAGTGAACCTCCTAAATCTTCAATCCCCTTATTGGAAAGATTATTCATAATGACTGCCCGGGTTTTGTGTAATTCTGATTGAATCTTTATAGAATAAGGGTATTGATGACTATAAAGAGTATTGTGATAAATTCGAGCATTGCTACAATTTATCAGAAATATCCCGCTATTTTTTAAAACTGTTATCATATTGTTACTAATTAAGAGATTAGAAGCTTCACTATCCACATTACCCAGAATAATCCCGCTATCACAATTAATGAATTTATTATTACTAATGGTAAGGTTCATTGATTGTTGAGCAAAGGCCAGAGAAGATTGAAATCCATTGGCTAAGTTAAGAAATGTATTTTCTCCAATGCTCCAGTTCCGGCAATATTGGCCATAAATTCCACCTGGTTGTCTATTGAGCAGTTCTCCTGCTTGTTCTGGCCGGTATTCAAACAAACATTTTTTAATCAGCCCTTTTTCACAAAATTGATTGAATTGATACTGATAACTAATTTTTATGAGCATTTCTCCACAATTTAATAAATGAAGGTTATGAAATTCAGGTTGAATCACCCCATAGTCACCCTGCACCCAAATACCATTTTTCTTAAATCCTTTAATAGTAATGTCTTTTATGGTAACATGACTTCCATTTATAATAAAACCATGATGAATATTACCGGCTATTCCCTTCCCCTGAACAATAACCTTTTCTCTCCTGCCAGTTAGACTGGCAATAGTAATATGATTGTTTTTAATGATAAAAGGCTTACCCGTTGATATTTCCTCTTCAGATAAATGATACTCACCATCAGAGAGTATAATCATTACCCTGCCTGTTTGATTTGCCTGATCAATCGCCTGGTATAATTCCTCTGAGTTATAAACAATGATTCTCTTCTGAGTTTGCGGCACGGCAGTAGATTGAATTTGATTTGAGGGCTGATTACAGGAAAGAAAAAAAACTAA
>JAKSBL010000020.1 GCA_022361115.1 Spirochaetota bacterium
GCAATAAATATTTCATTCCTCCATCTTTTATGGATTTTAATAATAATACAATAGCTAAAATAATTAAAATACCACTGATTAAAATAGGAAAGAGTGCTGGAGAAACATAAAATTTACTTTCAACTCCTGCATAAGTATCTCTAATCGGCATATCACTTGCAAATTTCAAAATAATAATACTAAAAACAATCAAACAAATTGCAGTGATAAAGTCTGCCGCTCTCAATTTCCTTTTATCATTTACTTCCATATTCTACCCACCTTATTGAATAAATCACTAAATATATAGCCAAGCTAAGGCTTTTCATAAATTGTTCCATTTATTCCTTAATATTATAGAAAATTATTTTTTTTTATTTATCTTAAATTATGATATTTTATTACTTCTGGATTTACACAGGTTTCAGGCACCTTACCTGTTATAACATTAATGATGTTTCTTGCTGCAATCATTCCCATATTGGTTCTTGTTTCAATTGTTGCCGAAGCAATATGAGGTGCAATAACAACATTGGGCAGTTCAGCTAATCCTGGTTCCAAATCGGGTTCATTATGATAAACATCTAACCCGGCACCCCATATTTCTCCATCCTTCAAAGCTTTTATGAGAGCTTTTTCATTAACAATCGGTCCCCGTGCTGTATTAATTAATACTGCTGTGTTTTTCATGATTTTTAATTCGTTTTCTGAAATATAATTCCTTGTTTCAGGTAACAATGGAATATGAATTGAAACAAAATCTGCTTCCTTTAATAAAGTTGATTTATCAACAAATAGAGCATTGGTTTGTTTTTCAAAAACTGGATTGGGTTTAAGATCAGTATAAAGAATTTTCATATCAAAGCCTAAAGCTTTTCTGGCAAAATTAGAGCCAATACGGCCAGTACCAATTACTCCCAGAGTTTTACCTGAAATCTCTCTCCCTAAGTACATCATTGGACCCCAGCCTTTAAATTTTCCTGCTCTTGTAAAATTGTCTGCCTCAATAATTCTCCGAGACACGGCAAATAACAAAGCCCATGCCATATCGGCTGTTGAATTATCTAAGACACCTGGTGTATTGGTAACAATAATTCCATGTTTTGTTGCTGCATTAATATCGATATTATTATAACCAACTGCATAATTGGCAAAAATTTTACATTGTTTACCTGCTATAGCAAAAATTTTATTATCTATTGTATCGGTTAAAAGGCATAAAACGGCATCTTTACCTTGTACTTTTTCAAGTAACTCATCTCTTGCTAAGACTCTATCCTCTGAATTCATTTCTAATTCACAATATTGTTGCAGTAGATCTGTTGCTTCTTGAGGAATCTTTCTAGTTACATATACTTTTGACATTCAAAAAATCCTTTTTAAAATAAATTAAATCTTTTAGTAAATTGCTATTATTAAATTATTAAATTTATTTTTTATATTAAAGACCGGAGATGAAATACATAACCTCCGGTCTAAAATAAATGATCATAAAAATCATTTACATTTTGGGAATTCCCAAAGAAGAAGGATCAACTTTAGCTGCACCTAGATCATGTAATGTCCAGGCAAAATTGGATTCCAGTTTATCAAATACTTTTGCTGCTTCACTACCTGTCGCACCACTTAAGATATAAAAATTCTTTTCACCAAATTCTTTAACACTTTGTGTTTTCATGGCTTGATTAAAAGCATCGACTAATACAGACTTTACATCTTCTGGGGCATCTTTTTTTATGGCAAAACCGATAGCTTGGGAGATAGGTAAATATTTGGATAAATCAGGATATGTTTCAAAAGCTGTTGGTATTGAACTGCCTTCAAATTGAAAAGGTTTTTCGGTTAATACAGCTAAAACTCTTAATTTTCCACCCCGTATTAACTGAGCTTGTTCAGCAATACTAGTTACAATGACTGTAACTTCACCAGTCATTGCTGCATTTTGAGCAGGAGCAGAACCTGGATAAGGAATAAAATTAAATTTTGCTCCTGTTCCGTCTTCCAGGGCGAGTAAATTTAAGTGATGGATTGAACCTGCTCCGGAAGCAGCAGCTTTTATTGATTTAGGATCTTTTTTTGCTGCTTCGATTAAATCATTGATGCTTTGATAGGGTGAATCAGGAGTAACAGAAACAACGTCAGGAGAACCACCAATTATGAAGTAATCCCAAACATTCATTCTTTTATCCCAACCACCTTGAACAGCTGCAGTAACACAGGACTCTGATAATCCACAAATAGTATATCCATCAGAATTAGCTGCATAAGCATCTAACATTCCAACAGATCCAGCGACACCTCCTGTTTTGTTAACAACATTAATGTTCACACCTAAAATTGATGCCATTTCTGCCATAACAACACGGTTACAAGTATCCGTACCTCCACCGGCACCCCAAACAAGAACATTTGTAATATCTCTTTCGGGATATTTTGCTCTTCTTGAACTTCCTTTACATGCAGGTAGTAATAATATTACTACTACAGCTAAGAGGATAGTTATTCTTCTTTTCATTATTGCATTCTCCTTTCCAAAATATATAGTATTTAATATTTTGTATACAATATAGTATAGCATAGATAATCGTTATGTCAAATAGTTTTTCTATTTTACACTCTTTTTAAAAAATAAGTTATACAGTGATTATCCAGCACAAATTCTCTGTTTTATTTAGAGAAAACTCTCTATTCCTTAAATTTTATCCATATTTTCTCTAGTTTTAAGATGGTGGTTCACAATTAATTCATGAGCCAGTACAGCATCCCTATTCTTAATCGCTTCTATAATAGCCAGATGTTCAGACAAGGTATCATTCGGGTTTCTTAATAATCCTTGTTGGTAGGATTTTAAAATAAAACCAAAACTCTCATTAAAAGCTGTAATTACGGAATTACCAGATAACTCAATAATTTTGCCATGAAATTTCTTGTCTTTTTTAAAATAATTAGCAATGGTTTGTTCATCTTCTATAGGATAAGAAAAATCATTAAATAAACTAATCAACTCTTCATCCGGAGCCTGACCATTCAATTTTTCAATATAAAGTCGAATGGCCATACCTTCTAGTGCAGCTCTGATAGCATAAAATTCTTTTAAATCAGCGAGTGAAAATTTTTTAACAAAAAACCCCCCCCCTTTTTTTTGTTCTACCAGTCCTTCACCTAATAACCGATTAATAGCATCTCTGATTGGAGTTTGACTGACTCCTAATACCTTAGCTACCTCACTATTAATGATTTTATTACCAGGTTTTAAAACATTATCTGCTATCATCGCTTTCATATTATGATAAACTAATTCACCTAAAATATCTTTCTGTATTTTTTCCACTGTTATTCCCAATCAACTTTTTGCTAAAAGAATTTTTTTTGATCTATTCAGATGTTGAAACATTATTTTTTCAGCAGATTCTTGATCTTTGTTTTTTATTGCCTCGACTATATTGACATGATCTTTTAAACTGACTTCAGGATCATTTATAATTCCTTTAATATTGCTCACAATGATAATATTAAAAGAAGATATAATTCGATGTAAAATTTCCATTTGACTGGTTTTTACAATTTCGATATGAAAATAATAATCAGCAATTTTAATTTTACTAATATCATTTGCTTCAACTAATTTTTGATAGTTCACCAGAGCTTTCTCAAGATTATTAATTTGCTCTTTTTCAGCCCTTTTAGCTGCCAGGGCAGCTCCTAAGGGTTCTAATTTTTCCCTTATCAAATAAAAATCAATTATTTCATCATTAGATAATTGTGATACATAAGCTCCTTTACGGGGAACTAACTGAATTAGCATCTCTTTTTCTAATTTTGAAAAAGCAGAAAGTAAGGGAGTCCTGGAAACTCCTAATCTTTCGGCTAATTTTTCCTGATTCAGCTTTTCACCAGAATTTAATGCGTTATTGAGAATCATCTCCTTAATTCGATTGTAAACTTTTTCCGATAATTCTTCTCTTTCAATTTTATACATTTTGTCTCATTTATATTAAAATTCTGCTGATTTTACTATCTTATCCAAATTAGCATAAATTGATTGATTTAACAATAGTAAAAAACATTGGTTTGGTTGTTTTATTTCTCGGTTTTTCTTTTTATAACCTCCATAGCTGCTTTTTCAATATCTGGATGAGCCATACCATATTTAAATAACAAATCCAAGTAGGGAGCTGATTCTGCAAAAGTATCTTTAACACCAATTCTCTTCATTGGTATGGGATAGTTTTCAACTAAAACTTCAGCTACTGCACTGCCTAATCCTCCAAATATCACATTGTTTTCAGCAGTTACGATTGCTCCGGTTTCTTTTGCAGCCTGAATAACCACATCTTCATCAAGAGGCTTAAGGGTATGACAATCAATAACTCTAGCTTCGATCCCTTTTTTAGATAGATTTTCTGCAGCAATTAATGCATGGCTAACTAGATCCCGATTAGCAATAATTGTAACATCATGCCCTTCGCGAATGGTTACTGCTTTCCCAATTTCAAAAGGATAATCATCGGTATAAATAACTGGGATTGCGTCTCGGGTAAAACTTAAATAAGCAGGACCAACAAAATCAGCTACAGCAAATGTTGCTTTTTTTGTTGTAATATGATCTGCTGGAGCGATCACAGTCGAGCCAGCTATCGTTCTTATTATCGATAAATCTTCTTGTGCCTGATGAGTAACTCCATCCGGCCCAGGAGTAATACCGCTATGGCTTGCTCCTATTTTAACATTTAATTTTGGGTAGTGAATACTGTTTCTCACTTGATCTAATGCTCTCAAAGCAACAAACATTGCATATGTTGAAACAAAAGGAATTAATCCGGTGGTTGCCATGCCTGCTGATGCAGCTACCATATTTTGTTCTGCGATTCCAAAATTATATTCTCGTTCAGGATATTTTTCTTTAAATTCATTTGTTTTTATTGATTTAGATACGTCAGCATTACAAACTACTATCTTTGAATTTTTTTCTCCTAAATCTAAAAGTGCTTCTGCATAAGAAAAACGAGTTGCTATTTTTTTAACTTCAGTTAATGCAAGACCTTTTTCCAGAGCAGATAAAAAGGAAGAATTTATATAATTGTATTGATTTTTATTCACTGACTACTCCTTATTTCATTCATGGCTTGTTGAAATTCTTTTTCATTCGGTGCTTTACCATGCCAGATCGGAACATTTTCCATAAAAGAGACACCCTTGCCTTTTACTGTATTTGCTATAATTACGATTGGCTGACCTTTATTCATTTTTACCTGGTCCACTGCCTCAACAATTTCCTCCATTTGATGACCATTTATTTCAATGGTTTTCCAGCCAAATGCTTCCCACTTTGCTTTCATATCACCTACCGGCATAATTTCATCAACAAAAGAATCATTTTGAATACCATTCAGATCAATAATGACAGTTAAATTATCCAGTTTCCACTTGGCTCCGGACATGGCAGCTTCCCAAATTGAGCCTTCTTGAGTTTCTCCGTCTCCTATTAACACCCAAGTATGATATGTTTTTTTCAATAGCTTTGCACTTAAAGCCATTCCTAAGCCTGCACAAATACCCTGTCCTAGTGACCCAACCGTCATATCTACTCCAGGTGTTTTTTTCATATCAGCATGACCTTGCAATATGCTATCCATTTTACGAAGAGTATTGAGATGTTCTTTACTGAAAAAACCTTTTTCTGCTAAAACAGCATACCATACAGGACAAGCATGCCCTTTCGATAAAATAAATCTGTCCCGATCTTCCCAGTGTGGATTAGCTGGATCAACATTCATTGCATAGTAATATAAAGCAGTAACAATATCAGCAGCAGAAAGAGATCCTCCGGGATGTCCTGCTTTTGCTTTATAGATCATAAGAATGATATTTTCTCTTATTTGCTTAGCCACTTCTTTTAATTGTTTAATATTTAGTTTTTCACTGACCATATATACCTCATTTTTCGAAATATATTTTTTATACTATATATTGTATACAATATATAGTATAAAGTCAATACTAATCCTAAAAAAAATAGTCATTTTAGGATTATCTGTTTATACAGGATGGGTAAATATAGGAATTGACATTGAATTATGTCAATGTCAATTCGTGCGGTGTGCGCTCATTATGTTCGCATAACTGTGCGGTGTTTTTGTAATTATTCCTAAATTTGTTTATATGCAGATAATTTACCCGCAAATTCCATTCTATACAATATTAAATCAAGATTTTGTTAAAGCATTGTGGAGTATAAAAAAAATCAGCTTAATTTTCTCCATTTCTAATGGCATAGAAATTGCTAGTTTACATACAGGAAAGTTTGATATTCTGAATAACAGAGAAATGATTACATTCAAGGAATGAGAAAAACAAATAAATAGATAAAGATTGTACTCGATGGAAAAAAACTGTTTAAAGAAGATCTGGAAAAAACCAGTAATCTGCAAAAAAAATTCATTTAAAAGGAGTGAATTATGGCTAATCAAAGGGGAAATGCAAAAGGTAATTCCGGTATGAAACTTAAGACAAAAATAACAGCTGGTTTTGCAGTTGTGGTTGTTTTACTGCTGATTATCAGTTGTGTTGGTATTTTTATGCTGAGAGTCGCTTCCAATGGATTTACTGAGTACCGGGGACTGGCCCGGGATACCAATCTGTCAGGAAGATTACAGGCCAATATGCTGATGGTGCGGATGAACGTCAAAGATTATATTATTACCGGTTCCCAGAAGGACCTGGATCAATACAGTGAATACTGGGATAAAATGTCTGAATTTATGGAGGAAGCTCAAATTGAAATTCAGAAACCCGAACGGGCTGAATTGATCGATTTTGCTGATAA
>JAKSBL010000303.1 GCA_022361115.1 Spirochaetota bacterium
CTCGATGTAATGAATTCATTTTTTTAAAGTGATTTACACAATAGTCCACCAAGTCTGAGGAGTAAAATTCATCCGGTACTTCAGATTCTTTAAAGGCAGTGATCCCATTATAGAGCAGCAAGTCTGCATAAGGATAGTCCGCGTCAAAGCCCCGAGGAACTCTTTTATAATGTTTTTGAACTATACGGTATTCTTTTTTACATTGATCAATAATTTCTGTTAGCTCTTTAGCACGATCAGGAACAGCAACTACCTCCCGATACTTCTCTAACAATTCTTTAGAAAACTGGTATATTCCTGCCCCCACTAATATGTTATCTAGATCCACATGAAAATAGAAACCAGAATTCTCCATTCGTGGGCGCTCTCCTTCCCAAAACCAGAGGGCAAAGTGAGTTTTAAAAGGAGTTTTATCCTGACTAAATCTGGTATCACGATAGATTTTAAACATAGAGCGATTTACTTTTGGTTCAGCATGAATCATAGGACAAAATTCCTGGATTTTTTTTCCCATGTCAACAATAAAATCCCGGCTTGGTTGTACAATCCATTTTTCATAATCACTTTTGTGTTCTTCAAACCATGCTTTATCATTATTCACAGCTAATTGATTTAAAAAAAATAAACTTTCTTCATAAAAACCACTAAAAGCCATTGACCACTTCCTTTCTTTTTCACAATATTATGACAAAAATATAATATGAAAGCAAGAAATTTTAACAAAGACAAGGTTAAATTTTTTATAGATCTCCATTGACGAATCATTAAACCATTCATCTGATTGCAAAAAACAATTATTTAAAACAAACAAAACAATACTCAATGAAAAATATGGAATCATTTTACAGAAGCTCATGCATTTAAAGTATGATCTCATTCAGCTTTTATCAACTAAAAGAAAAGGAAAAAAAGAAGTTATAAACAAAATCGAAACTCAATACAACAGGATTTTATCTGAAAGCTTCAACTAAGCAAAATTTAACAAAGTAAAGCTAATTGTTAATGATAATCTAAAATCATTTTGTCAACAGTTGAGACAAATTGTTGAATTTTGATAGGTTTCTGAAAAATGAATGGATTATTTTGCTGATCAGTATTTGCATTATTTTCTGAATCAGATAATAGAATAGTTTTTTTATTCAATTTCAGTCCTGATGGTAAAGGAAAATCAAAAAGACTATTTCCATCTTGAGTCATTTGCTTATTATAAATAATTAAATCAAAATAATCTGATTTTATTCTTTCAACTGCTTCTGCAAGATTGGTTACAGGAAAGAGTTGGTACTTATTATTAAGATATATTTTTAACAAACTCAACACTTTTTCATCGTCTTCAATAATCAAGATTTTGTATTCCCAGGTTTTAGTAATAGTTTCTAGTTGAGCAAGGATATTCTGATCATCATGAAATATATTTTTGATATTGTATTCAATTTTTTGTATATGATTACGAATTCTAGCAGCAGCTTGCTTTGATTCACTTACATTGTGCCTGGCACTGTCAATAATATAGAGAAAAATATCATTCCATTCTGAAAACTCAAGATTAAGAATAAAATGGATAATATTATTTTCTGTAATCTTGTCTTTTTGAACTAACTCAATATTATCAGTTATAGAATCTTTAATACGAGTTAAACTTTCCTTTATTACTTC
>JAKSBL010000651.1 GCA_022361115.1 Spirochaetota bacterium
AAACTAAAAGATAAAGAGGAGTTAGGAGAACTTTTAGAAGAGTTGCTAAATTATATTGAAAAAGAAGAAGCTTTTTTTTCTACAATATACCGAGAACTCCCTTTTTATCCTCAATCTTTAAGGCGCCAGATCTTTTTCAGTGAAGGGGGAATCCGGGGATATATCTATCCTTTACTAGAAGCCGGTATAGCTAAAAAAATTTATAAACCAATTGATAGTACTATGGGAATGACCTATTTTTTTGGAACACTTCAATATTTATTAGTTAACCGAACTAGTTTAGTAGGTCAGGGGAGTGTAATAAAAGCTAAAAAAAAGGAATTAATTGATACATTTATGACTTTAATTGCTATCGAAGGTTACTAGTAACCTATGAAAAGGTACTGGATCAATTTCAATTGAATGAACTAAAAATTAAATATTTTTATAAAAGGAGTTTCACTTATGGAAGAAAAAATTTGTGGAAGTTGTGGTATGCCAATGCGTACTAAAGAAGAATTTGGCGGACAAAGAGAAGGCAATGATTATTGTGTTCATTGTTGTGATACCGCTGGTAATTTAAAGTCCTATGCTGATGTTTTAGCTGGAATGACTGCTTTTGCTGTTAAAATGATGGGTGTAACAGAAGCGGAAGCAAAAGCAACAGCAATTGAAAACATGGCTAAAATGCCTGCCTGGAAAGACAGGAGCTAAATTATGAATAATACGGTTAAAATGGTTTTGGTATGGTATTAGAAAAGGAAGTAAAAAATGAAAATAAACAAAGACTGGCACTTAAAAAACAAAATGCCTCCCAAAGCAACAATGGATCAACGGATTACCTGGCATACAGAGCATATAAAAAACTGTTCTTGTCGGGGTTTGCCTGAATCCATTAAAAAAGAATTGGCAAAGAGAGGGGTTGAGGTGTTCACTGAAAATCGTTAACACTTCACAGTGAAATTAAAAAAAGATTTCACAAATAGAACACAAAGTACATAGTAAAAATATTGATTGTATGCCTTATTTAACTAATGATTATTATTGAGGTGGATATTTTTACAAACACTTCTACTGTTTATTTGATTTTTTAACCTGAATATAATAAAATTATTGTATGAATTTAGTTGAACGTTCTTCTATTCGGGTCAAAAAATATATGATTCGTCATAGTTTTTTCCAGCGATTAAAACTGGTCATCATCTGTTTTCTCTATCTGCTGCTGGTGGTGTTTTTAATTAATATTGAACACCGTTTTAAAAATCCCCTTTTCTTAGGAATTCTGGATACAGAAATCAATCAATTTAGTACTCGCATGTATCAGCTTTCTATTGAAGATATCCTGATTCACCGTTATTTATCTGAAAAAACCAATTCTTCAGAAATAGCAGCTTATTTATTAAAAAGTGCCGATCAATATGACATAGATTTTCATTTGCTTTATGCGCTTATGAAAGTAGAATCAGGTTTTGAGAAAGAAAAAGTCGTTAAAGATGAGAACAATGTTGAACAGATCGGGTTATTTCAATTAGAGGTAAAACAATTTTCCCATATAAAAAAAGCTGATTTATTAGATATAGAAACAAATATTGATCTGGGAGCTAAGCTTTTAAAAAAATATCTGGTTTATAATAATGAGAATTTAATTGTTGCCTTAACCAGTTTTCGGGCTGGTGAGAGAATCATTAAACAAAGAAAAATAGGATTAGATATTATTGCCTATATCAGGGACATACGAACAGCAAAAGATGAAATTGAAAGAGAAATTGCAGCATACCTAACTGAAAATATTGATCTTTTTGCTACAGAATAATAAAATTTAAAAAAATTTGATCCTGACTATAAATAAGGTTATTATAATTAGGGAGATAATTATCAAGGATGGAAAATGAGTGATTCTTTTAGTGAATTCAAAGAATTATTTGAATATATCAATCAGGTTTTTCAGGCTGGCAAATTTCCTAAATTTAGAACTGTTTTGCAGAGTGCTGCATCCAATATCAAAAACTTAAGGGATGTACTAGTGAGAAAATCTTTAGTTAAAGCAGAAAATTACAATTATGACGATGAATTAGAGCGTTCATTTTATTTGCCTGATCAAAAATTTTTTACAGAAATGGAAGCACCTCGTATTCTCTATTCCCGTTTAAATGCTTTAATTACAGCCTGCGATTTTCAAGGTGACCAGGTACCAGAAACTGTTTATGAAATTGAAGATGAATATTTAGAAAATTGTCGGCGAATGTTGGATTATTTTTGTTTTCATACTTATTCTTCTTCAAATGCCGGAATTAACACTCGTATGTTAAAATTGAAAACCGATGCCCTATTAAATGGTAATGATGAAGTTTTAAAAAAGGTTACTCAGGACAATTTAAAATTACTAACTGATACTTTTCACAATATCCAAAACACGGTTGAAGAATATACTAAAGTATTAAAAGAGTATTATAAAGGCCGTTTTCGTTTTGAAGTATTTCCTAATTTACCAGATAAATTTACAGAAAAACTATTTAATGAAGATTCTCAAGAATATCTGGCTAAACTGGACAAATTTTTAGAAACCCATGAATCCGGGATACCCTATAATAAATATTGGATCGCCGAATCTGTAAGAGAATGTTATACTGTGGAAGATCTTAATCTTTTAGAACGGTTAAAAAATCAATTTTTATCAGAAAAACAACAGCAAAAAGTAGAGAGTAAAGCCAAATCTCCTCGAGAAAGGTTGATTTCATTAATCTATAAAATGGTGAATACAAAAGATATTTTAGAGACCCTCTATATTAACCTGGATTTTAATTTAAAAATTTTAAAATCTCATCCCAAGGGATTTTTTGACCAGCTTAAATATGTTTTAATGAAGATGTTTAATATTACTTCTGAATTAGAATTTTTTCATGTGGAATATGTACATCCTCAAACCAAAAAAATCCAAAAAGATACCATAAAGATTGTAAATTTTCAGACTGCTTTAAAGAAAAAATTAGCCATTTTTGCAGAAATTAGAAAACCTCAATCAGAGTTGCATGGTAAAGTCAATCGAGGGACACAACAATCATTAATGAAATTTATGGATGAAACTTACTATAATTTATTGTTAACTTTAGAGCGGATATCAGGTATTGATTCTGAAATCAGAATGAATATTCCCAGAACTCAGAAAAATCGATTGAGGGAACTAAGCCAAGAAATTGAATTGATAAACAATATTCTGGTACAAGTTGGAAATGAACGGAAGAAATTTATTTTTGATGCAGAACATTTTGCCGGAGGAAAGAAGTGATCAAACTTTCTAAAGGTGGTGTCTTACTAGATACGACTGCTGGTGTCATTCAAGTTGGCGCCCCTCCTGAAACGATTAAAGATTCGATGGCTTTAAATCGAGATGTTCCAGCAATTTATATTGCTCCTAAGAATTTGTTTTCTCACAAAAAAATGGCTAGTTTTTTTGATATAGAATTCCCTTGTAATTTTAATTTTTTTATAAAAAAACAGAAAACCACTATTATTTGTACAGAATCTCAAAAAGAAATTATTTTAAAACTTATTCAAGAGTCTGTATTTGGGCCAGAAGTATTAAACTTAGAAATTGAATATGTAAATGGAAGGAAAAATTTTGCTTTTCCTGATATGAGAAAAGAAATGGAATATTTTACCTATGATTCTCGATTAAAACGCCATTTTAATGTTCATGATATTGTAGAATTTATAGTTCTCTATAATCATCAGCCAGTAGACTTTAGTGATATTTCCATTGAGCTGGATATGGAGCAAGCAAAACTTTTCATACACGATCGAGAAACTTCTGAAATTCCCTGGAATTTAGATTATGATGACAATGAAATAGAGGAAATGGTTTTAAAATCAGAGGAAATTTTTATTCCCCCTTCTTTCGGAATTACTACTTTAGGCTCTTCACACGGTTTTGATCCAAAAGGCAAAACTTCTGGTTATATTTTTTGGATAAACGGGGTTGGTATTTTTGTAGATCCCCCAATTGACTCAGCCCTATGGTTAATGGATGAAAATGTTGATCCTAAAATGGTGAATTCTGTCATCTTGACCCATTGTCACTCAGACCATGACTCAGGGGTGATGCAAAAAATACTTCAAGAAGGGAGAATAACACTTTATACGACCCCAACCATTTTTTCCAGTTTTTTAAAAAAAATTTCTCTGTTAACTGGATTGAATGAAATTGATATTGTACAGTTAATTGATTTTGTACCTATCACGATTGGGAAGCCAATAAATATCAATGGAGCTAAGGTTGTTTTTGAATATCGGCTTCACTCGATTCCAACTATTGGTTTTGAGGTTCATTTTAAAGGAACCAGTGTGGTTTGTTCATCTGATCATTTAAATGATCTGTTTTATTTTAATGAGCTTTATGAAAAAGGTGTATTGACCAAAGGACGCTATGAGAAATTGTCATCTTTTAACTGGGATCGGGATATTATTATTCATGAAGCTGGCGTCCCTCCTCTCCATACTCCTATTGAAGTACTATTAAATTTACCTGCTGAATATAAACGAAGGATATTTTTAGTTCATACGGATCAATCAAAAATCCCACCAGAATCAGGTTTACGAATTGCTCCCACTGGATTAGCAAATACTATGGTTATTGATACTGAGCCTACCATACACGGCGAGTCCATACAGATTTTAAATATTGTATCTTATCTGGATATTTTTCAGGAAATTCCTTTTTATAAAGCAGCTGAGTTTTTAAGTATCATAAAATATCTTAAGTTCAATCCTGGAGATGTTTTAGTTCAAGAGGGGGATATCAATCGTCGGTTTTTTATTATTATAGCCGGAAAAGCTACTTTGATTGAGAGAGATAAGACTAAAGCTATTTTAACTTCAGGTAGCTATTTTGGTGAAAGTTCCTTAATTACCGGTAAACCTGCAGAAGATTCTATTATCGCCCTTACTGATCTGATTACCATTTCTATTGATAAAAGTGATTTTTTAGATTTTATTTCCAACACTCCTATTTTGGAAAAATTAAAAAAACTTGGTAAGGTCAGAAATCAAGGTTCCTGGGGGGTCATTGACTCTAATGATTTTTTCAAAACCGTTACCATTAATCAGAAAAATTATTTAGAAAGCCTTTTTGTCTATGAACAGGTTGAAAAAGATCATAAAGTGGTTCAGTATAATAGTGCACTGGAGTATGCGATTTTTTGGTTAGACGGAGATGCTAGTTTATTAGATAAAAATAACAAAGAAATCACCCGCTTAAGAGAAGGGGATTATCTTGGAGATCCTCAGCATCTATTAGGTGAAACTGGATTGGATTATAGTTTGATAACTCATTCAACCTGCCATTTTTTTAAAGTTGATTGGAATGAGATGTTAAAATTTTTTCAAAAAAATCCAGGAATTTTATTGGAACTTCGGAAAAGAGAAAAAGATCATTATTATCATCGTAAGGCAGTATGAAAATTTACATTAAACAAGATGAGAAATTTATAGAAATCTTCAATACTAAGCACGATACTGAGAAGCACTTTACTTATACGACAACTATTAATTTGCAAAAGCAGGCAACATTTTATTTTTACCTTAATAAGAAGATTGAGAAAAAAGTCCAATTCACCCATATACCGCCTGCAAGAAAAAACATTGTTAAAATTTATTGTAATATGCGAACTTCAGATGATAACTCTTGCTTAATTGAGATTGATTGTTTTCAGCACCATTATGAAGAGGTTATCCAGTTGGATGAGGTAGATAAAATACCGATTGTCAGGATTGCACTTCTTTCCGGAGTTGGTATTTTAGGAATAGTTATATTCGGCTTATTAACCTTTTTTCTTATTAATCTGGTGAGTAACTGGACAGATTCAGGCAGGAGGAATGAGAAAACTCCTGTTAAAATTACTCAAGATAATTTACAACAACCTGTTCAATCAGAAGAAAAAAGTGAAGTATCTCCTGTTATCACCAGCACAGCAGAAGAAGAGGGAATAGAAACTGAGGAAAGTGTTGCTACAGAAGCTCAGCCAGTGGAAGAAGTACCGTCAGAGCCTTCTGCTCTAGAATTATTAAAAACCTATCTGACTGAAAATTATTTGTTTTTTCAAAAGGATTTGACTGTTCTCTTACCAGAAGAGCAGGATAAAATTGATACCATTGTGAGTTATATTGAAGAATTGGATCAACTGGTATTATTGATAGAAGGACACACTGCAGATATTGGTCTGGATGAAAATGAAGAAAACTTAAGTCAAGCCAGAGCAGTCAAGATAAGAGATCTATTAACTGAATATACAAGTGATAAAGTGACTTTTCAAATCCGATTTTATGGAAGTTCAATGCCTCTGTATGCAGATCCCCAGACAGATGAGGAAAAACAAGCAAACAGAAGAGTACAAATCTCAGTTGTAGAATAATCATTTTTTTCTAATCCAATATCCTTATTGACAAATACAAAAAAATCATCTAATGATATAGGGAGCCATTAAATTTTATTTTAAGAATAATGGGTCCCAGCTCTAAATATTATTAAGATTATCTGTCCAATCAATGAAATACTAATATCAAAAATAGGAATGGTATATGAGTGAAATGAAAAATAAAAAAATTGCTGTCTTAGGGGCAGGTTCCTGGGGAACAACTTTAGCCATACTTCTAGCCAAAACTCATCAGGTGACTATGTGGGAATTTGATAAAAAAGTTTATAAAAATCTGGCCTCCCAAAGAGAAAACAAGACCATGCTGCCTGGATTTCCTTTTCCAGATAGTATGTCTGTTAGTCATGACTTACAAGAGACGATTAACGATGCAGTTTTAGTCTTGTTTGCAGTTCCTTCTTTTGCATTACGACCATTGTGTGAACAAGTAAAAGATTTTATTACCTCTGACCAATTATTAGTTACTGTGATCAAAGGAATTGAGGATGAAACCTTTTTAAGAATGTCAGAAATAATTAATCAAGTGATTCCTCAAAAAAAAGGGGTGGTTGCTTTATCTGGTCCCACACATGCTGAAGAGGTGATTCGTGAAATTCCTACAACTATTGTGGCAGCATGTGAAGATTTGAAGCTGGCTGAAGAAGTTCAGAAAATATTTATGACAAGAAATTTCAGGGTTTACACCAATGATGACATCATTGGTGTTGAAATTGGCGGAGCTGTAAAAAACATTATTGCGATTTTGGCTGGTATATCAGATGGGATTGGATTTGGAGATAATACCAAGGCCGCTATTATGACCAGAGGCTTAGCTGAGATTATCCGTTTAGGGAAGCGAATGGGGGCCAAAGAAATGACTTTTTCAGGTTTGGCTGGTATTGGTGATCTGATTGTTACTTGTGGTTCTCGTCATTCTCGAAACCGTTTTGTAGGTGAACAATTAGGTAAAGGGATGACCATTGATCAAATCATAAGTTCCATGGCCATGGTTGCTGAAGGGGTGAAAAACTGCCTTTCTGTTTATCATTTATCCCAAAAAATTGATGTAGAAATGCCTCTGACAACAGAGCTTTATCATATTATTTATCAAAAGTGTGATATTAAAGAGTCAATTAAACGTTTATTAGGTAGAAAAGAAAAATATGAACATTGGGAATGAATTATCCAAGGATGTTTCAAAGAATGGTGATCAACAGGAATACTATACTATTGGTGAAGTAGCAAAAATGACAGGCGTTAAACCAACGGTATTGCGTTTCTGGGAGAGTGAATTTTCTAATCTTCATCCTAGGAAAAATAAATTTGGACATCGTGTTTATCTGGCTACTGATATTGAAACAATTCTTACGATCAAAAAGTTGCTCTACGAAGAAGGGTTAACTATAAAAGGAGCAATTCAGGCTTTGGAGAACCAATCTAAAAAATATCAACCCTATTTGACCAATATTCGGTCACAATTAGAAGAAATATTACAAATGATTAGAGAGAGGAACCGTAAATGAGTATTAAAGCAAGAAATCCACAAGAAAATAAAATTATTACAAAAATTAAAGAATCTGGAAACGAGCAGGTTTTTTACTTTTGGGATCAATTAAAAAATGAAGAAAAAGATCAATTTATCCAGCAATTGGCTGCTATTGATCTTGAACAAGTCAATGAATACTTTCAGCAATTTAAAAATGAGGAAATTGTTGCTGGTGATTCAGAAAAACTCATTGAGCCTGCTCCCTATTTTTCACTAGCCGATCGAAAATCAAAAGCAGGTGTAAAAGAATTAGGTTTAAAAGCATTAAAAGGAAATAAAGTAGCTTTTTTAACTGTAGCTGGAGGTCAGGCTTCTCGTTTAGGCTATGAGTATCCAAAAGGGTGCTATCCAATTTCTCCTTTAAAAAAGAAATCCCTTTTCCAAATATTTGCTGAAAAAGTAGTTTTCTATAGCCAATATTATCAGGTCCCTTTTTATTGGTATGTTATGACATCAGAGTCTAATAATTCTGCTACTGTAAATTTTTTTAAAGAAAATAACTACTGGGGTTTAAAATCAGAGCAAGTAGTTTTTTTTAATCAAGGAATGCTGCCAACGGTTACATTAGAAGGTAAACTCATTTTAAAAGAGCAAGGCCAGCTTTTTCGAAATCCTGATGGCCATGGGGGAATATTAAGAGCTTTAATGACTACAAAAATTATTGATGACATGATTGATAAAAAGATAGATTATCTTTCCTATTTTCAAGTCGATAATCCTCTGATTAATATGGCTGACCCTTTTTTTATAGGAATGCATGTTGAACAAAAAAGCCATGTAAGTACCAAGGTCATTGAAAAAGAATTTCACAATGAAAAATTGGGTAATATTGTTCTGGTCGATAAAGTAGGGCAGATCATTGAGTACTCTGATATTTCTGAGGAGCTGACATTACAAAAAAAATCAGACGGATCTTTGAAGTTTAATATGGGATCTATTGGGATTCACATTTTTAATGTTGATTTCTTAAAAGAATTTACTAATCGTTTGCCTATCCATTTTGCACGAAAAAAAGTAAAAGGCTATGACTTTAAGCAAAATCCGCCAACAATTGATCAATTGGAAGCTGTAAAATTTGAACGTTTTGTTTTTGATATTATCCCTCTCACTAAGCAATCTGCTTTTTTTGAAACTCAGCGGGGTGAAGAATTCTTTCCTTTAAAAAATAAAACTGGTGTGGATTCTATTGAAACTTGCAGTAATGGCCAGATCACTATGTATCGAGACTGGCTAAAAGATGCTGGTTTTAAACTGCCTGAGACTTCAGTTTGCGAAGTCAGCCCTCTTTTTGCAGCTGATCGAGATATTTTTCTTGAAAAAATTGGAAAGAATGTCGATATTTTAAAAAAATATCTCTTTGACGAAAGTGGTTCTTATAAAAATGAAATCTATATTGAATAAACTCTGGTTCTTTATTTTTATCATTCCTCTTTTATCTGCGGTAAGTGAAAGTAGTTTTCAGGTTGATACTGTTAATTTTAGAAAAGACTTTTTTTTAAATGAAAAGAATTGGAGTCAATATATCAATCGTCCTCAGATAAAGGAGGAGAATAATAAAAAAGTACAAATATGGGCAAATTTTAATAATGGTATGTATGCCATTTGTTTTTGTCCTTTGTATAAAGATTTTTCACAAACCGATGCCTTTGGAAAAATTATTTATTTATTTAACAATCAAAAGGAACTGCTGGAAGTAAAAGTCTATTTTTTAGAAAACCGAGACTCTTACCTTTTATTTACCAAACAAAAAGCCAGAAGGTTTGAAATCAAGCTTTTTGGTACAACCTATCGTTCAAATCTACCCTACCATTTTGAATTTGAAGCTTTGAAATTTCTTTCTTTGAATGATATTCTCTCTGTATTAAAACTGAACCACTTGGATGATGAATTATTAATTTCCTATGCAGATAATCAAATCAAATTAAATTTTATTGATCAGATAATCTTTCCCTTACCTGATACGATTAGTGCTATGGATTTTCAAGATAAAATCTTAGCTAAACTAACCAATGTTGAAGAGAAAAAACTTCTTACTGATCATTATCAATATAATCCTCAGATTGATCGTTATGAACTACTGAGTTACAAAGCCAAACAAGTAAAAAACCGATTGATTAATATTTTATATAAAATTAACTATTTAGGAAATTTTTCAGAAGATGGTGCGCGAAACCATATGGGTGATTTTGTCAGCATCGATAGTGGTGAAATGCAAACAGATCATTATGGTTTTAATTGCAGCGGTTATGTAAAAGAAATCATGGATAATTATCTACGAGTATTAGTACCAGAATTTAAATGGTTATCAATAGAAGATTTAAAAGCAAAACGTTTAGCTGAAAGAAATGTAGATGCCTATCGTCGATATGAATATACCAATGATCCTTACTTTGGGTCTGATTGGGTACGAAATATTATTGACAAGACAAATGAAGTTGCTGATTTTAAATTGATCAAGGCAGAAGAATTAACAAATGATCCTTATGCAGCTTACTTTCCAACCTATGGTTATTATCTGGAAAACCTGGATCAAATATTTTTTAGAGATCAACAAAAAAGTAGCGATTTTTTCTATATTTTAGTTTTTAATCGACTCCGTTCAGCAGAACCTATTGTGCCGGAATTTTATCATATGGCAATCGTTGTCCCCTATTTTCGTGGAAAAAAATTTTTAATAAGGGTTTTTGAAAGTGGCCGGGAAACTAGCTACAATCAATTAATCAAAAATCAGATACCTCAATACTTTAGCACTTATAATTTTAATGAAGTCGTATTGTCTCGCCTGGAAAATAAGGATGATCTGAAATTTATGGAACAACATTATTTATTATCCAAAGATAGAAAGTCTTATTATTTAAAAAGTGGTACAGGATTAGATCAAGCAGTCCGCATATTAAGAATACTGAGCCGAATCGAATATAAAAACAAAAAGGTTCTCATATTCAAAGTCCCAATAAAAATGACAGCCTTTATAGCACAGAACTAACAGATATACACAGAAAAGTAAGTCGATCATCAATAATAGTAATAAAACTAGGTTAATTGCAGGTAATACCCATAAGAATGGGCGAATCTCTTCTGGTTTATGGCAATTCTAAAGGAATCTCTAAAACTCTAACACTGCTCGAAGCAATGTAACGGTTGAGGTCGAACTTAAAACTTATACCCGATTTTCTTTAAAAAGTCTCTTCTTGCCTTTTTGTCTTCATCTGTTTCAGTTCCTTTTGGAGAGACACCATCAATCACACCAGTAATAGCTGCACCATTATTATCTTCCACAGTTAATATTGTAATAGGATTAGCCGTAGCACAAAATATACGGACTACTTCATCACACATTTTTACTTTGCTTAAGATATTTATTGGGTAACAATTTTTAAGCATAATTACGAAACTATGGCCTGCTTTTGTTGACTGCAATAATTGGATAGCTTTTTCTTGTAATTCTTGGTCATTTCCTTGGTGACGGATTAATGCCGGGCCGCTGGCTTCATTAAAGGCAATGGCATACTGGGCACCAGGAACAGTAGTATTGATCAGCTCAGCTAAGTCATCTACTGTTTTAATGAAATGGCTCATCCCTAAAATAAGATTAATAGATCCGTCATTGTCAAAGTGATACTTTTTGATTTCCATATTTAGTTCCTTTCATTCCAGCCTTTACAAATATCAATCCATTGAGGAGTTCCGATTATTTTTGCCAGTTCTTCATAAGTTAATTCTATGGCTGAATTGGAACTACCGCAGGCAGGAAAAACAGTTTTAAATCTTTTTAATGAAATATCCAGATAAATAGGGAGGTCTTGTTTTAGTCCAAAGGGACAAACACCCCCTACTGCATGTCCGGTAAATTTCAAAACTTCATCTTGAGAAAGCATTTTTGCTTTAAAACCAAATTGTGTTTTAAATTTTTGGTTATCTGTCCTGGCATCACCAGCTGTTACGATTAGTAATGCACTATCATTTTGCTTAAAAGAAAGAGTTTTTGCAATTCTCCCTGGTTCTACTCCTAAACGATTAGCAGCTAGTTCAACTGTAGCACTGGAGGTTTCAAATTCCATTATATCCTTGTCTTTATCCCATTGTTTTAAATGAGTACGAACTGAATCAATTGCCATGTTGGTTATCCTTAATTTTATTTGTCTTTACTCCGCATAAACAATGAGAGAAAAAAAGGGATAAATAAGATTGCATAAATAATACTAATGAGGATTAGATTGAAGAAAAAACCATGAAGATAGGAAACTCCACAGGCAGCAGCACACCAAAAAGTATATATCCAAAACATAAATGGATAGAGAGTTGTAGTTTTAATTTCCATCACTGCCATGATAGTCATTAAAAAGAAAAAGATCCCCCAGCTAAACAGGATGGTTCCTAAAAATGCCAGAAAAAAGGAGGTAAATTTCATGTTATTAAAAAAAACATCAATTTGAGTCATAACCAGATTTAAGAAGTCTAATTGGGTAAAAAACATTAATATTACCCCGGCTGCAATAAATAATAATGAAAATAAAAATAAAATAATATTAAGAAATCTTTCCTTCATGGTCTCTCCTTACATTTATAAATTCGTTGGAATATCCAGAAAAATTGTTTCAACAGGAAAATCCTGTCCTATCTTTTCCATTAGTGCTTTTATGCCAAAGGTTTCTGTATAATAATGGCCGGCAAAAAGGACATTGATCTGATTTTCTTTGGCAGGATGATAAAGAGTATGGTCATTATCACCTGTAATAAAAAGATCAACGCCTAATTCTATTGCTTCGTTAAAATAATGTCCTCCTGAACCAGTAACCACAGCTATTCTGGTAATTTGATCTTTTCCAAAATTGAGAAAAGTGGAGTGCTCAGGATTGATTTTCAGTTTTTGATATACTATATCCCTGGTGATTGGGTGATTGATTTCACCATAATACCCGCTGTAATTACCTTTGTAATAACCAAAAGGAGTAAGGTTATTAATATTTAATTTTGATAGGATGACAG
>JAKSBL010000685.1 GCA_022361115.1 Spirochaetota bacterium
CCTTTTCCTTCATCTCCCCAATTAATTCCTGTAACTGCTGTAACTCCCATATGAACTCCATAAAATTGTTTAAAATTTAACAAAAACCCATATTATCATTATATTACGCTGAAATCCAGATATTTCTTAATTATAAGTATCGATCCAGGCTAAAATATCCAGAATAACTTCATCCTTATTAATTTCATTAAGGATTTCATGACGTGCATCGGGATATAATTTTAACTTTACATCCTTTATTTGACACTTGTTTTGATAAGTCTGAAATAATTTTTTAACCCGCTTCCCTTTTGATCCGGCAGGATCCATATCTCCAGCCAAAATATATAAAGGTAAATCTTTTTTCACTTTCTTCATATTATCTGAATCAAAAATTTTTAACATCCCTACAGCAAAATCAAAATAAAAAGCAGAAGTACAAATAAAACCGCAATAAGGATCGGCTGCATATTGGTCTACAATATTATTATCTCTGGTCAACCAGTCATATCCGGTCCGATTGGGTTTAAATGCTCTATTAAAATTGCCAAAAAGAAGTTTATCCATAAATTCACTTCTCATCATTCTACCTTTGTTCATTTCCTGATTAGCTAAAAACTTTACCACTTTTAGGGATAATCTATCCGGGTAAGGACAGCCTGTTAAAATTGCACCTACTACCTCATGAGAATGACTTTGTAAATAGCCTTGTACAATAATCGACCCCATACTATGTCCTAAAATTAACAAGGGAAGCTTGGGATATTTTTCTTTTAAAAGTGCTGTCAATTCTATTTCATCCTGAACCAGCCACTGAAAACCATCTTGATCAGCCAGATACCCCACCCTCTCTTCAGTACCTGCAGTCTTTCCATGACCTCTGTGATCCGTAGCAAATACTCGATATCCATGGTTGCATAATTTATCAGCAACATAAGCATACCTGGCAGCATGCTCTGCCATGCCATGAACAATTTGAACCATGCCTTTTATTTTACTGGAATCAGCTGGATGCCATTGATAAACATAGATTTCCTGTCCATCTGAAGCAGTGAATGTAAAACCTTCTTCCATGTGTGTAATCCCTTTTTTTAATCTTTATCTAAATTTCTACATATTTTAGACTTCTTTATTATGATCAAAGTCACAATATTTGTCAATAAAACAATCTTATTGTATAAACTCTTTATGTTTTCTTAATTAATATGAAAAATTGCAAAATCAATTCCAGTTTATCAATTACTAGAGTAAATTTCTTGACAAGTAAATTAAATTATAATAAAGTGTATTAAGTATTTATAAAGAACGGAAAAGAAATTATGGTTAAAAATATTGCAGTTTTATCAGGTGATGGAATTGGCCCAGAAATCACCCATGAAGGAATCAAAGTTTTAAATCAAATTGCCAATCAGTATGGACATACATTTAACTATGAGCTGGCTGATTTCGGAGCAGAAGCCTATTTTAAAACTGGATCGCCTTTTCCTGAAGCAACAAAAAAAATTTGTGATCAAGCTGATACAATTATTAAAGGCCCTGTTGGTTTGGCTGTGGAAAAAATGCTGGAAATACCTCTAGAGCAGCGGCCTGAAAAAGGAGCTATCTTACCCTTACGAGCCCGTTATGATACCTTTGCCAACTATCGGCCAGTTTATCTTCCACCAGAATATGCTGATTTTTCTCCTTTAAAAAAAGAGGTAATTGGCAATGGGATCAATATTTTGATGATCAGAGAGTTAGTTGGAGGAATTTATTTTGGGAACAAAACAGAAGGTGTTGAAACCAATAATACCTATGCTAGTGATGATTGTCATTATGATTATGCTAAAATCAAAAGAATTGCGGTTACTGCTTTTGAAGAAGCCACAAAAAATCCTTTTAACCGATTAACCAATATTCATAAGTCTAATGTATTAGCCACTTCTCGTTTCTGGAATCAGGTAGTAGAAGAAGTACAGGAGAATTATCCTGATGTAGAGTATCAATCTGTCCTGGTCGATAACGCTGCTTATCAATTGGTTATTAATCCGGCACAATACAATGGGGTAATGCTTCTTAATAATATGATGGGAGATATTCTTACAGATCAAGCTGGTGGAGTTTTAGGTTCTTTAGGCCTCATGCCTTCTGCCTGTATTGGAACAGAAAAAGGATATGTTGAACCAGCTCATGGTTCTGCCCCAGACATTGCCGGACAAAATATTGCAAATCCATACTCCATGATTGGCAGCATTGCCTTTCTGCTGGAAAAATGTTTCAACCTGGAAAAAGAAGGACAGGCAGTCTGGAATGCATTAAAGGCTGTTTTTGGTAATGGCTATCGTACCAAAGAACTAGCAGGGAACCATACAGACTCTTCACACATCTTATCCACAACTGCCTTTGGAGATAAAGTTGTTGAATATCTCCAAAAACATTAGTTATTGAAATATTTCCGTTTGCGGATGAAAAGTATACCAGGCAAACCAGAAAGCCTGGATAACTGGTAAAACATTTCCTTGAGAGTCATAAAACTGATAAGCACCCTGACCTATCCGTTTTATTGTAATTTTGTGGTGAGCAAATTGATCAGTAAAAGTGTTGTTTTTTTTATTTAACAGATTTATTGGATAGGCTTTTGCAAAATCATCAATTTTTAACCCATAAATAATTTCTTTTGAAAAAAACTGATCACTTTGGTTTTCTACCTCAAACCAGATACGTGGATTTTTTGCATAACCTAAATAGGGATCTTGTTGATAATTTCTAGAATAACCTGTTTCAGTGGACAACACTTTTGCATGAGGATATTTTTTCTTCCAATCAGCCCACCTTAGATATTCAGCTGGAATCTTTTTTAACATCTCTCCCTTTTGTGGACCGCTGATAGCTTGTTCTTTTAACTGAGACCAGAGCGATTCTGTCTCCCGATCATACAACAGAACATCACTATTATAAAGTAATCCAGAAACACCAAAACTATAGTTTTTACCATTCAAATTCCCATTAAATATTACACCACTACCACATAATGGACAATAAGTGATAATGATGTTTTGATTACCAGTTTTATCATTGACAATCTCATGCCAGTTCAAAATTTTGATTGGGTAGGCCTTTATCACCCCCTGATAATTTAAACCGATTATTTTGTCTTCTGGATTTAAAAAATCAACTTGAGCTACAGAAATAAAACGAGGTTGATCAATTGCAGGTATCCCATCACGGGGAGGCCCACCTCTCTTTATTTGTTCAACAGGTATTAAGGGATTATTTAGCAAAAAACCATTTAAACGAGTATTTGAATAGAATTGAAAAAGAATAATAAACAGAAAATTCAACAATAATACCTTTTTCATATATAAAAGATATTACTGGATATTGGAAAAGAAAATTCTTTTACAAATCATTTAATCCCTCTATTAGTAATAAGTGATTAAATGATAAAAAATGAAAAGCCCTATTGTGCAATAGGGCATAATTTCTGTAGACGAATGAGGTATTTGCAAGCACCTCTAATGATTAGTATCCTCTACGAAAATTACCTCTGCGGTTTCCATTATCACGATCAATAGCTTCATTGACTTTGAGGTTTCTGCCATCAAATTCTTTGCCATTTAAAGCAGAGATTGCTGCCAATACTTCATCATCATTTTCCATTTCAATAAAACCAAAACCTTTTGAACGACCGGAAAAACGGTCTTCAATAATTTTTACAGATAGTACATTACCATATTCTGCAAATAAATCGGTTAATTGATCTTCAGTTGAATTGTAGTTTAAGTTACCTACATAAATTTTTTTTGACATAATTAGTCTCCTTAGTGTCAACACGATAACCAGGATATCTGGTATATCCATTCTAATATTTTAATGAGATTTCCTGATTATATGCGTCCTGGTATTTATCCTCGGAGGCCATTCAGGTGCACCTCATATAGTACAATAAAAAAAACTGTCAGGTTGCATATAAATACTTATCATGATTAATATTATGAAGTACAAAGGCAGGATGTGTAAAGGATAGGTTCAGTAAACAATTTTTCAATAAGTTCTCTGCAAATCAATAATAATAAAAAGTTATGTATCTATAAAACATAGCTACTGTAGCATTTATTATATTAAAATGCAAGTATCTTTTTATTTTTGAAAAAAAATAAAAAAAATTTATTAAATATAATAGATTTTAACTATAAAAAACACATTTTTTTCAATTATCCTGCATTTTTCAAAGTAACAGCAGCATAGCGAAGACAAGTTTTAATATCCTCTTCAGATAAATCCGGATACTCTGTAATGATTTCAGTTATTGATTTTCCGCAAGCTAATAACCAGAGAATGAAAGAAACACTAATTAATGTACCTTCTAAAATAGGTTTACCATTGAATACATGTGGATCATTAATAACTTTTTTAAACATAGTCCCTCCGCAATGAATATTGTTCTAATTATGTTCTATATTATTAATAGAACATAATTAGAACAATGTCAAGAATTTTATAGGAAAATAAAATTTATAAATAACGGAAGGATAACAGAAAAGATTTATTGCAACTTATTTTATCTATAATAGTAAACAAAGCGCATTAAGGTATAGAAAAAACTCGTAATCTGTGATAAGATAGTAACTCAGGATACAAAATCATGAATTTTTTTCAAGATTATCTCTTTCTCTTTGATATTGACGGAACCATTTTGGATACAAATGGTGACGGAAAAAAAGCCTTTCTCATAGCATTTGAAGAGATATGGGGTATAAAAATAAGTAAGAGATTAAATTTTCTAGGAAGTGTAGATTTAGCAGTCTATCAGGAAATTTGTCGTCGTCAAGCTATTAATTATCCATTCTGTTTCACAAAATGGGAAGAGTTTCAAAGTTGTTATGCAAATCAATTAGAACTTCTATCTGGAAAAAACGACTGGACTCTCTTTCCTTATTGTCGAGAAACCTTAAAATACTTTGAGCAACTTGCTCCTCTTGCTTTGGTTACTGGAAACATCTATCAAGGAGCACAGATTAAGTTAGCCCATTATGAACTTTCTCATTTTTTTCCAGATGGTGGATTTGGAGAAAAAGTATACAGCCGTTCCCAACTGGTTTTTCAGGCCATTGAAAATGCCAGCAGGTATTATAAAAAGGATTTTGAGAAAGAGAAAATTTTTCTCATTGGTGATACCATCCGTGATGTTGAAAGCTCATATGTAAATGAAATCACCCCAATATTAATTGATCACCGCAATAAAAATAGAGATACTAAAAAACAATACCCAGAATTACTTTATTTTACCCATTTTAAAGAAGTAATCCGCTACTTTGATTCGTTTTTTTCTGAAAGAATGAACTAAGAGAATTAATCAGCAAGCTCCAGCCCTTTTTCCCAAATAAAATTTTCTCAATTTATAATGGTATGCATTATTTCCTGTTCATTAATTTTTTTTAATTTCTTTTTCCAGAATATATCTTTTTCCATTATCAGTAGTTTGAATGACCCGAAATCCTTGTTCTCCATATAAATTCAAGGTATCAATGACAGAAATGTTATATTCTTCCCTTTGATTATTTCCCAACTCAATCAAACAACCATTATCTGTTTTACTAATGGAAATATATTTATATTTTATTTCAGGTTGATTTTTTTCATCCATAGTGATAAGAGGCATAAGTGATTCCTTGTTGTATGATTAAACAAAAGATATACATTTTTTTTAAGTCCCGCAAGCAATATTGTTTTTTTTACATCTATCATTTTCTGAACATCAGTTAGTTTTTTCATATTGCCCTTCTTGTACTTTTTTTTAAATAGTTCATGATTTATTCCTCTAAAATGGTATGGTTTGATAATAAAAAAGGCTACAATTTAAAATTGCAGCCTTTTTTACTAATTATTTGCTTTTATATTTTTTTATTTCTTATTCAATTTTAAAATTTTACCTGGTAAACAACCAGTTAAAGTATCATTTTCAAGAACTATTTTACCATTAACGATGACATACTGAATACCGGCAGGATAAACATTGGGATTTGCATAAGTAGCTAAATCATCAATTGTTTCAGGATCAAAAATAGTAATATCTGCAGCATATTTTTTTAACAATTTTCCCCGCTTTTTCATATTTAACTGGTCTGCTATTAATCCGGTCATTTTTCTCACTGCTGCTTCCAGTGTAAAAAGTTCTCTTTCTCTGGTAAAATAGCCCAGGACTTTTGGATAAGAACCAAAACAACGCGGATGAATTTTTGCATCTTCAGGTTTCTGTAATAATCCATCACAGGCAATACCTACCCAGTCTTGAGATAGACCTAACTCAAGATCCTCTACTGCATAATAAGCTGGTAATACAACTTTTGGTTGAGGCCCATTAGTACCGCTTCCAGTTGAACTATCTGAATACTCAGAGATGACCAGATCAAAATAAGCTTCGATTGCATCTTGAGGATTAGCAACAATATCATATCCCATAGCTTCAGCAATTTGATAAAAATCCATATTTGTATACTCTGAACCAAAATCAGTAATAGCAGATACTAATTTAATTTTTTCCCAATTTCCTCCAGATGTTACCATTAAAAAATTAAAAAACGGTTCTGTTTGTATCTCTTCGTATATCTCTTGTCTGATGACTGCTCTTGTATCTGGATCTTGTAATCTTGCTACAATTTCAGCATTAGTACCAGCTTGCTGCCAGGGCGGTAATAACAGATGCAGAGAGGTAACCCCATACTGATAGGGATACATTTGAGCGCTAATCTGGTGTCCATTATTGCGTGCATCTGCAATAAAAGCAATGATTTTTCCCATGGTTCCATCTTCATAACTAGCAATCCCAGGAGTCTTCATATGATTAATGATCACAGGAATTCCAGCTTCTTGACCTATAGTCAGAGCTTCATAAATTCCTCTCCCTTCCTGCAAAGTATATTGATCTTCTCCCCGTACATGAGTTTTATAAGAGCCTCCGTATGACGCAGCAACTTTAGCCAGCTCAATGATCGTTTCAGTATCACTAAAAGATCCCGGAGCATAAACCAAAGCTGAACTTAAACCAAAGGCACCTGCTTCCATTGCTTCTTTAACCAGCTTTTTCATTTCAGCTAGCTGTTCTTCGGTCGGTTTGCCAGTGTCGGTTAATCCCATTACTGTTGCCCGGATATCCCCTTGATCAACATAGGTACCATAATTTAAAACAATTCCATTCTTTTTTAATAATTTAAATCCATCTCTTATACTACTATATCCATTTTCTGAAAGGTAATCTGAAGGAGCAAATCCTTGCTCTCCCATTATCAAGGAAGTCACCCCCTGATGAAGCATACTTAAAGCATAGGGATTTCCAACTAAAGTTTCGGGTCTGTCATTAGAATGACTCTCAATAAAGCCAGGTGCAACAACAAGACCAGAA
Organism: Spirochaetota bacterium; assembly: GCA_022361115.1. Lineage (GTDB taxonomy): Bacteria > Spirochaetota > GWE2-31-10 > GWE2-31-10 > GWE2-31-10 > JAKSBL01. Next base: position 7,361 of record JAKSBL010000685.1, read on the forward strand.
GCATCGATCCTTTGCCAGGCTAAGGCTTTGGCTAAATTTCCAATTTTCACAATTCGCCCTTTTTTAATGGCAAGATCTGCAATATACCGATCTGCGCCTGTCCCATCAATAATGGTTCCATTTTCTATGATTAAATCGTAAATTTTATGTTTACACTTTTTATGATTACTATTTTCTGCTGAGAATAAATTAAAAACACCTGTAAATAACAAAAACATAAATAGAGTTGATAAAGTTTTGTTTTTTTTGTTCATAAATAATAAACACTCCTTATAAATAAATTAAAAAAATTTTATTAAAAAGAAGGAAGGCCATGATCCATCCTTCTATTTAATCTAATAATGTATTTCTCATTTTAATTATTGAAAGTTTTACATTCATCTGTCAATATCATTTTTGTCTAACACATTATAGGTTCTTTTATAAAAAATGTCTAAAGCTTCTCTATTATTCTACCACCTTTTCAATCATTATCTGTAATAAACAAAACTTTATTTATTTTTTTAACGGGTTCTCAAAAAATCTTTTCATTATTTGCAATTGATCAATAAATCCAGGAGAAATCTGAGGTAGTTTGACAATAGAATAAATTGTTTAGATAAAATAATCCATTTTCTTTGAATAACTCATCACCATTAAGTAGTTATGAACAAACTCAGGTTCATGCAGGTTTACTAAAATAAATAGTAACACAATTTAGTGATTTTTCGTGAAAAAAATAACAGTTACCCGATTCAAGTGAACTCAGTAGAGCAATGATCTTATTTATTCTTAAGAAATAATTACTGCCAAAAAACCTTGTCAGTAATACTGCTATAATTGATTTACTTTTCCTTGTGTTTTTGTCAATCCATTGTAAAATGTAAATCAAGTTTAATTTTTAACACTTTTTTAATTAAACACATAATAGTGGCCCTATTAAAAAGATCAGGAAATGAGTTCCTGATTATTCATGAGGTGTGTGTGCTAACATTGTAGATAACAAGCTAGCAAAATCTTAAATGTCAGTATAAACATCCATCAGAAAATATTAGGAGGATGAAATGACTTCAACTAGTACCAGCTCAGGTATGAGCTTAAAAGCTAGAATTCAAAAATTTGGCCGCTTTTTAAGCGGCATGGTAATGCCCAATATTGGTGCTCTTCTTGCCTGGGGATTTATTACAACCTTATTTATTCCAACCGGATGGTTACCCAATGAAAATTTAGTAAAACTGGTTGGCCCGATGTTAACCTACTTGATTCCAATGCTCATTGGTTATACAGGAGGTAAAATGGTCGGCGGACAGCGTGGCGGTGTAGCCGGTGCTGTTGCGACGATTGGTGTTATTATCGGATCACCTATTCCTATGATTTTAGGTGCCATGATGGTTGGCCCTTTAGGCGGATTTTTAATTAAAAAATTTGATAATTTAATTGAAGGTAAAATCCCCACTGGTTTTGAAATGTTAGTAGATACTTTCTCATTGGGTATCTTAGGGATGGTGCTGGCATTAATTTCCTTTCTGGTTATTGGGCCAGTTGTTTCTGCTGGAGTTGCTATTGCTCAAAATGGAGTTCAGGCATTTGTAGATGCAGGATTGCTGCCGTTAGCTTCTCTTCTGATTGAACCGGGTAAAATTCTTTTCTTAAATAACGCTATTAATCATGGTATTTTTACACCCCTAGGAGCTGCTCAGGTTGCAGAAACCGGTAAATCCATTTTCTTCCTGCTTGAAACCAATCCGGGACCAGGTCTTGGTGTACTTTTAGCTTACTTTTTCTTTTCAAAAGGGAGTGTTAAAGATTCTACTCCTGGTGCAATTATTGTTCATTTCTTTGGAGGTATTCACGAAATCTATTTCCCCTATGTTATGATGCATCCTATATTGGTTCTTGCAGTAATCGGAGGCGGGGTCTCTGGTGTAGCTACTAATGTTCTTTTAGGAAATGGTTTATCATCTGCAGCATCTCCGGGAAGTATTTTGGCTATAATGGCAGTATGTCCTAAGGGTGGACACTTTGGCGTATTATTGAGTGTTATTGTTGCCTGTGCCGTATCATTCCTGATTTCCATGTTCTTTGTGAAGAGAATTGCAGCTCAAAGCAGTGATGCCGCTTCCTTAGACAGTGCAAAAGACTTTGTAAAAGATATGAAAAACCAGAGTAAAGGAATAGAATCTCTTTCTGTCAAAAAAATTATTTTTGCTTGTGATGCAGGTATGGGGTCTAGTGCAATGGGTGCTAGTCGATTAAAGAAAAAGCTCAAAGCAGCAGGTTTAGACATAGATGTAATTCATTGTTCAGTTGATGATATTCCAGCTGATGCTCAGCTAGTAATATGCCAGAAAAACCTGGTAGAAAGGGTAAAATCATCTCATGTTGGTGTTCAGGTATTTGGTATTGATAACTTTATCAATGCACCTGAATATGATGAAGTTGTGAAATTATTGACAAATTAACTAAGTTTAACAATATTTAATAACATGGAGTAAATTATAAAAACTCCATGTTATTAAACCAATAGATATTAATTCAAGGACTAAATAATGAGCGGATTTTTAGAATATATCATAAAAGAAGAAATGGTTTACCCTCATCTTAAAGCCAGTAACTGGCAAGATGCTCTGCAAAAAGGGGGAAAACTACTGATAGACAAAAAAATTGCTGAACAAAGGTATGTCGATACTATGATTTCCAAAGTAAATGAAATGGGACCATACTTTATTTTAGCACCTGGTATTGCAATGCCCCATGGGAGACCAGAAGAAGGTGTTTTAGAAACAGGATATGCTGTTGTTACTCTTTCAGAGCCGGTTAATTTTGGTGACGAGGATAATGATCCGATCTGGCTATTGATATTTATGGGAGCAAAAGACAAAAAAACTCATAACCAAATAGCAATAGCTCAAATTGCAGACTTTTGTGATCTGGAAGACAAACTGACAGAGCTGTTTCAATGCAATACAAAGGAAGAAATGCTTTTAAAAATGAAAGAAATGAAACAATATATTGAGGAGAATGAACTGTGAAAACAACTGGAGTCAGACTCTATGGTAAGAGCGATTTAAGATTAGAAAAATTCGACCTCCCTGAAATTAAAGAGGATGAAATTTTGGCCAGGGTAATTGCTGACAGTATTTGTATGAGTACATTAAAAGCGGCAAAATTAGGGCCAGAACATAAAAGGGTGCCTGACAATGTTGCAGAAAATCCTGTTCTTATCGGCCATGAATTTAGTGGAATCATTCTTAAAGTGGGTGATAAGTGGAAAGAAAAGTATCAGGCTGGACAAAATTTCACTTTACAGCCAGCTTTAAATTATAAAGGTTCTATGGATTCTCCAGGTTATTCTTATGCTTATTGCGGAGGAAATGCAACTCATATTATTATTCCGCCTGAAGTAATGGAGCTAGATTGCCTAATCCCTTATTCAGCAAAAGGGTATTATAAAGCCGCACTCGCTGAGCCTTATTCCTGTGTTATTGGAGCTTTAAGATCTATGTATCGAGCAGATAGAGTAGAGCACATTCATCATATGGGAATAAAAGATAACGGCAAAATGGCAATCATGGGGGGATGCGGCCCAATGGGACTTGCAATGATTGATTATGCCCTGAGTGGTGAAAAAAAACCAGCAGTTTTAGTCGTAACCGATATGGATGAAGAACGTTTGAAAAGAGCGGAATCTTTTTTTGCAAAAAAGGCAGTTTATCATGGTATTCAGCTTACTTTTCTCAATCCAGCTCAAATTGCTGATATGAAAAAAGAAGTTGCCCGGCTAACGGAGAATAAAGGTTTTGATGATGCCCTGGTTATGGTACCGGTGAAGCCTTTACTGGAAGAAGCCTTTTCCTATCTTGGTTTTAATGGATGTTTAAATTTTTTTGCCGGCCCTCAGGATAATTCTTTTAGTGCTCAGATTAATTATTATGATGTCCATTATCTGGAAAAACATGTAATGGGAACTACTGGCGGAACTGTTGCTGATATGAGAGAAGCAATGGAATTAATTGACCAGGATCTAATGGACCCAGCTACTTTAATTACTCATATTGGGGGAATAGATGCTGTCAGTAATGCAGTATTAACACTGGATCAAATTCCTGGTGGAAAAAAACTGATTTATAATCAAATCCGTCTACCCTTATTTGCATTAGAAGATATTCCTTTAAAAAAACAGGAAAATAAATTGATGAAAGGCCTTGCAGATATTCTAGAAGAAAATAATGGCTTATGGAACCAGCAGGCAGAAGACTTTTTATTGGAAAATGCAGAACAAATATAAGAATAAGGATAAGATATAATGAAAAAAAATATATTGGTAGTTGGTTTAAATGCAGTGATTCAAAAAACCATTATTTTACCTTTTTTTAAGGAAGATGCTGTTATACGTGCTAATCGTTACCGAGTCGACGCCGCTGGAAAAGCTACCAATGTTTGTCGTGTATTAACACAACTAGGACAAAACACCGCGTGTTTAACCCCGGTTGGTATTCCCAATCGTCAGGAATTTATGGATTTAGCAAAATCAGATAATCTGACCATCATTCCTGTTAAAAACCCAGTTCGCATACGAAACTGCTACACCCTAATCAGTCAGGAAACCGGATCCGCAACAGAAGTCATAGTGGATGAACCAGAATTAATTGAACCTCAGGTAGAAACAGAAACATTGCAGATATTTACACAAGCTCTAAAAGAATCAGATGTTTTAATCATTACTGGAAGTAAAGCAAAAGGTTTTTCAGAAAAAATTATACCAGAAATGGTGAAACACGCCAAGGAAAAAGGGATCATTGTGTTTGCTGATTATCGAGGTGCCGACTTAAAAAACTCATTTTACTCGAAGCAAATACGGCCCGATTATATCAAAATCAATCAGGACGAACTAAAACTAACCTTTCCGGAATTCTTTAAAGATCTGAACCAAAACCATCTGGAAAAGAGTCTGGATTCACTAGTGAAAGAATATGGAAACACTTATATCATTACCAATGGTGATCAGGACACTATCTATTCCAGCCCAGATGAATCGGGTAGATGTATCCCCAAAATGGTTAAAGCGATTAATCATGTTGGTTGCGGGGATACCTTTTTGGCAGGCTTAGTCGACGGGATATTAAAAAGACAAACTCTTAAAGTGTCGATTGATACAGCTGGAAATTTAGCTGCCAAAAACGCTTTAAGTCTTCGACCAGGAGATATTTGGCAAGCACAAGATGATAAAATGAATGTATAAAGGTGGAATAAAATGATTAATCAAGATTATATTATCAAAAATGAAACCGGCCTTCATACCCGGCCGGCTAATCGTTTCATAAAAACAGCCAAACAATTTGATTGTAATATCACCTTAAAAAAAGGGGAAAAAGAGGCTAATGCCAAGAGCATGGTTAAAGTAATGAAAATGGGAATTGTTAAAGGTGATACGATAGCCATTACCTGTGATGGAGAGGATGAACAGGAAGCAATGGCAGGAATTATTGAGTTACTCAACTCTTTAGAAGAATAAAATTTTAAGATAATAAGGAAATATTTATGGAAGGGATACCTGGAGCACCTGGTTTTGCCATTGGAAAAGCCAGAATTTTAAATAAAATCAATATCAATGAAATCATTCCGAAAAAACCCCACAACGAGAGTGGAGTGGAAATAAACCGCTACCAGAAAGGGCTGGACTTATGCAAAGAGTATTTTGGGACTCAGGTCTATAAGCAAGATGCTCAATATAGCGGCGATGAGATGGAAATATTTGAAGGGTATATTGAAATCCTGGATGATGAAGATATTAATGAAGAAATAAAAGAATTAATCGAAGGAGAAAACCACTCGGCAGAATCAGCAGTTCAGCAAATCTATAAACAGACCGAAGAAGATTTTCGGAATATGGAAAATGAATACTTTGCTGCCCGTGCCCAGGATATTGCCGGATTAAGAGAAAAACTCATCATGGCCATCAATATGGGGGAAGTTGATCAAAAAATTCAACTCACCCAGGATACTATTATTGTTGCGGATGATTTAAGTCCGGCAGATACGGCTCAGTTAGATGTAAAAAAACTTGCTGGGTTTATTATGGAAAAAGGTTCCAGCACCTCCCATGTCGCAATTATTGCCCGATCGATTCAACTTCCTTGTGTAGTTGGTGTTAATGATATTCTCAACAGTGTAAAAGATAATGATCAGATTATCATTGACGGCATGGCAGGAAAAGTATTAGTTAATCCCTCCAATGAAATATTAAAAGAATATCAGCAACGAAAAATTCAATATCAGGCAAAACAAAAAGAACTTCTAAAAATAGTCACCCTGCCTTCTCTGACCAAAGATCAACATAACACAAAATTAGCAATGAATGCCAATACTTTATTTGAGGTAAAAGGGGGAAAAGAGTTTAATCCAGATGGAATCGGCCTGTTTCGAACAGAATTTCTTTTTATGGAAGAAAAACATTTTCCTTCCCTGGATCGTCAGTTTGATTTTTATAAAAAAGTTGTCACAATTATGAAGGGTGAAGAATGCGTCTTTCGATTATTAGATATTGGTGGTGATAAACCCCTGCCTTATGCCCCTTTCCCAGATGAAATGAATCCTTTTTTAGGCTGGAGGGCCATTCGGTATTGTTTTGATCATGAATCCATACTAATTGATCAATTAACCGCTTTAATAAAAGCCAGTCATTTTGGAAAAGTGAGTATATTAGTTCCCATGGTTTCTTATCTGGAAGAAGTAAAAAAAATAAAATCCTATATCAAGGACATTAAATCTGAACTGCAAAAAAAAGAAATCCCCTATTCAAATCATATTCCGATCGGAGTGATGATCGAAACACCAGCAGCAGTAGCCATTGCCACTGATTTAGCAAAAGAGGTGGATTTCTTTAGTATTGGGACCAATGATCTGGTTCAATATACTCTGGCTGTAGACCGGGGAAATCCAAAAGTCGCCTCTCTTTATCAGGAGCTCCATCCGGCAGTTCTCCGTTTTGTATTTGAAACAGTAAAAGCTGCAAAAGCAGCAGGTATCTGGACCGGAATTTGCGGAGAATTAGCAAGTAAACCTGAAGCAACCCCTCTCTTAGTAGGATTGGGTATAGATGAACTCAGTATGAATGCTTCTGCTATTCCTGCTGTTAAAAAAATACTGAGACAAATTAATTATTCTGAAGTAAAAAAATTTAGTTTATCTGTTATCGAAAAAAATTGTGTGCAGGATATTCGGAAAACTATTGAGCAGTTTATTGCTCAAAACAACCTGGAGTATTAAAAGCGGCCATGCAAGAGCGCATTGAAAAAATTATTTATTATTTATGTCATAATAATCGCTATTGTACAGCTAAGGAAATAGCTACTCACCTCAAAATAAGTGAGAGAACTTTTTACCGGATCATTCCTTATGCTGACCGCTGGTTATCCAGGCAAAACTATCAATTAGAGAGCAAAACCAATCAGGGATATCAAATAAAGGGGGATAAAAAGGAAATATTATTAAAGTTAAAAGATGAAAAGGATCAACACCTTGATCTTACTACTTTTGAACGACAGGATATGATCCTGATCTATCTATTATTCCAAGAGGATATCATCAAAATTGGAGAACTGGCAACGGTTTTTTATATGAGCGAAACCTCCATTAATAATGATTTAGCCCAAATTGAAGAAAAAATAACTTACTTTGATTTAGTCTTATATCGAAAAAAAGGAAGCGGTATCATCATCAATGGCGAGGAATTAGCTATTCGAAGTTGTATCATAGAAGCTTTTACCCGTCTGATTCCTTATGATGTAGTCATTCACTATTTAAGGGGCGAAACAGATGATATAGAGGAATACCATTTTAGTATTAATAAACTGAATCATTTCTTAGAAATAATAGGTATTAGCCTGGATTGGGAAAAAGAAAAACAGGAAATTAAAAATCTAGAACAAAAACTGGGGTATTATTTCAGTTATTCTGGATTTACAACCCTCCTTTTGTATGTGATCATTACAAAATATCGAATTCAAATGAAGCGCTCTCACTGGAAACCATTTAGCAAGGAACTTCATCCGGTTTATTTACAGCTAGC
>JAKSBL010000214.1 GCA_022361115.1 Spirochaetota bacterium
AAATAAATCGCCAGGTAAATAAGCGCCCCTCCTATCACACCACCTGGATGACTGGCCGCTTGTGGTGATCCGCACATACCAAAATGAATAAAATGAAAAAAAACTTTGCCAGAGATTCCTTCATAGATTACTTTAAGAATGAGTCCAGCCAGTAAAATCATTCCCAAGGATCGGCTGTCTTTTTCTTTTACTAGATCCAGGTTAGTGATCAACATCAGGCCGTGAGCAATTCCAGACAAACCGCATAATCCTGTTTGATTCACTTCCGGGATAAATAATCTTACTGCCAGCAGGCTTCCTAGTCCGCAACCCAGCAGAATGATTATTTTCTGCCAGATCCCTTTTTTTTCTAAATTGTGGTAAAGGAGGAAGAAGGCAGAAGCATCCAGGAGAAAGTGATATAAACTCACGTGAACAAAAGGGTGGGTGAATAATCGCCAGAACTCATTGTTTTGTACAGCCGCGGGGAAGTAGATGAAGTCGTAAAATATTTTGCCAAATAATAAGGGAAGGTTGATCGTTATGACTAAAATGACTAAGATAAACAGATCAATTTTTTTTAATATTGGCACAATTTTTCGGATCCATGTTTCTGTCTGATTTTGATCAGCTCGATTAACGACCATGGTTATTCCTTTTTTTAAAAATTATGGAAAGAAGGTGATTTTAAAAGCACCCTCTTTCCGTTGAATTTACCTATTGTTTGTTTGTTATTTTTTTCTTTCTTCTTCTGATTAGCCAGCCACTGATCAGAACAAAGAAAGGACCAACCGGGCTGCTTCCAATATTTGGTGCCTTTAATCCTTTAAACATGCTTTCTGATTCGGGTTTGTCTTGATCAATCTGATAATTCTGAATAGGTTGTGTAGTTTTTAATTGTTGAGCTTTTCTCTCTTTTTCTACTCTTTTTTTATTCTTGCGCTCAATTCCTAATTCTTCCCATTCCTGGTCATTTAAAACCAGCATAGAAGTGTAGTTGGTTACTAAAGAGTAATGGGTAGCAATATCCATAATGTTTTTCTTCAAACCATCTGTCTCGCCTTTTTCTCGGATTTGTTCCATTGTATCTTCAATGGCAGAATAAGCCCAGAGCCGTTCGATTTCCGGATTATTCTGGTCTACCTCCGGGAGATGAGCTGTGCCTGTCCAGACTTTATTTTCTCCTCCTGCTTTACCGGTAAAATCAATGCGAATGTCTCCAGAACCTTTGTATTTTCCAAATATCACCAGCTGTTGGCCCATATAAAGATTTACTACTCGATCAGGAGTCACCTGTGCCACTCTTTCTCCATGAAATTTTAATTTTGCATCATAGATACACTGATAAAGAACCTTGGCTTTAGCTTGCAGGATCCGTCCGATTAGATCATCATTAGATGAAGCGTTCATGGCAAATCCTCCGGATTCTAAAGCCATCCGATTTAACAGAGGCTCATTCGCACTGTTGCCGATAATAAAAGAGAAGAGACGAATATCCTGTTTTTTTAATAATTTGATAAACTCGCTATATTCAGTAATTCCGGTATTTGTTTCACCATCAGTCACTAAAAGGATACTGGAAGTACGGTCAGCATCCATTCCTTTGTAAGCTTTTTCCAGGCCATCATATACATTGGTTCCACCATCGGCCTCTACCTGATCCAGGACAGCTACTAGTTTTTGAACATTTTCCGCAGTTGCAGGTACAAATCCGCCGGAAATATCCTGAGCTGAATCGTTGAAAGTAATAATCCGTACTCGATCAGCAGGATTTAACTTGTTAATAACTTGAACCACTCCATTTGCTAAGGTATCAATTTTTTCTCCAGCCATGCTCCCGGATTTGTCTAATACAAATGTCCAATCTGAGCCAGTGGTAATGGGCTGCAAAGAAGCTCCTGGTGTGACAACCGCCATAAAAGTTCCCTCTTCTTGTTTGCTGTTTTTATAAGGAATGATCTCCACCCGGGCTGGCACATCATCTGCTAACCGATAATATAAAACAATATCTTTCGATAAACTAAACTTGCTTTCAGTGTTTTCCAAGGTGATTTCATAAACAGAGCCTTGCTTTTGATCGCTATTGCTGTTTGTATGCAGGATAGTTGCCTGGTTCTGAAAATGGGGTAAGCGAACATCTTCAACCGGAAAAGCAGATTTTAATTGCAGATGAAATTTAAAATATTGATGAACCACATCATCGACAGACCAAAAGGCTAATTGTTCTTCATCTACATTGCCTTCCGCAATCTGATAGACATAACGGCCAATATTGAGATCGATTTCAATAGGTTGATAATAAACCAGGCGAACTCTTGTTTCTGCATTCGCCCGTACCGGATAGACATTCAGCTCAAAGGTTTTTGTTTCATTTTGTTCTGCTAAAGCAGTATCATTGCCTTGTGCTTGTTGATCTTCATAAAGTTTGCGGGCAGTTTCTTTCTCTACTACTTCGCCAATCATTTCCTGACCTGCAATCCAGAGACTGACTTCCGAAAGGCTTCCCTTTTTTGGAATAGGAAAAGTATAAATTGCTTCAAGGTTATTGCTGCTTTGATTGTAAAATACTTGATCAACTTCTGTTTTTGCAAATCCATTATTAATCACTACATTTACAATATGTGATTTTAAGATCACATCATTTTGACTCCCATTTAAGGGTTTCAATAATCCTGCGCTAAATAGATTCATGCCTGCAACTAGAAAAATGACCATCATTAAAAAAAAATTCTTTGTAC